>CAZFQH010000167.1:1557-8399 GCA_964520805.1 uncultured Acidobacteriota bacterium
GCGTGGACCCCGGCTTTCGCCGGGGTGACGGAGAGTTTCTCCCAAATGTCACGGACGGAGTCCGTGCTGAAACTCGCAATGACGGCAGGGATTGCTTCACTCCATGGAGAACGGCCCGTCGTTGCTGAGAAACTCGTTCGAGAACGCCCCATTTGGGGCACTTTTCGTTCTGGCGTGGACCCCGGCTTTCGCCGGGGTGACGGAGAGTTTCTCCCAAATGTCACGGAGCGCGCAGCCTGGCCTTGGGCCACAGCGTCCGTACTGAAACTCGAAATGACGGCCATTTTTCAGGTCGCAGTTTGCGACCTGAAGAGCCGATGAGACCGTCCAAACTTGTGATGCCAATTTGGCATCTCAAACGGCCCTTATCCGGCATGGGCTTGGGCTACCTTCGGATCCTCATGAGCACCGAACTGGTTCCGGCCGTCTTCATCGAACGAAGCATCCGCCTGGTCCGCGGGCAGAAGGTCTTGCTGGACGCCGACTTGGCCCACCTCTACGGGGTGTCTGCCAAGCGCCTGAACGATTGCTTCGGGCGACTTCGACGACACGCGCCCTCGCAACGACGGGCAGTTCCGGGCCGTCTTCGAGGCTATTCGGGAGTTGATGACTCCGGCTCGAAAGCCTGGGAAGCGGATCGGTTTTCAGGTTGTGCCACCGCACGACGCCTCCGGTTCAAGATAGGGTTCCAGTAGCCGCACCAAGCCCAGCATGACCACCGACCCCTCCCTGCTCCACATCATCACCCATCGCTTGGAGCCTCATGCGTCGGAAGGCGACTGGCCCTACCTCGTCCTCGCCGCTCTCGATGGGGACAGCGCTCTCGAAGGCGCGCTTCAGCCGGCCGCACGCATCGGCCTTCCAAAGGCCGAAGCCCCGGCGGGTCAGGCGGCTCAGCCGCGCAAGGTCTTCCTGCAGGAGATCCGCGTGCGCGGGTTTCGCGGCATCGGCCCCGAATCGACGCTCTCCATAGCTCCCGGGCCGGGCCTCACCCTCGTGGTCGGACGGAACGGCTGTGGCAAGTCGAGCTTCGCCGAGGCGGCCGAGTTGCTCATCACCCACAAGAACATGCGCTGGGAGAAACGAACGGAGCAGTGGAAGGAGGGCTTCCGCAATCTCCATCAACGCAAGGCCGCTCTTCGCGCGCTGTTCACAGTCGAAGGCGGGCGCTCGTACGAGGTCCACCTCGAATGGAAGGACGACGCCGACCTTGGTGACTGGACCGAGTACGTTCAGCCGCAGGGCGAGCCGCGCACCACTTATGACGCCCTCGGCTGGGCCACCGATGTGGAGTCGTACCGGCCCGTTCTTTCCTACAACGAACTGGGCGGGATGCTGGAAGAGCAGCCTTCGAAGTTCTTCGACGCGCTGTCGCGGATCCTTGGTCTTGATGCGCTCACCGATGCGGCGGGACGTTTGCAGAAGGCGCGGGCCGAGCGTGACCGTCTGGTCAAGGACTCCCAGAAGGCCCAGAAGGAACTGGCCGTGCGATTGAGCGGCCAGGCGGATCCGCGCGCGCAGGCGATCGCCGCGGCCGTCGCGAAGAAGCAGGTTGATCTTGGCGAGGTCGAGAAGGTCCTGGCCGGAGGCAGCGACCCGGAAGGGTCGGCGGGCGAACTGAGGACGCTGAAGGGCTTGATGGCGCTGGGCGAGATCAGCGATGACGCGGTGGGGAAGTCGATCGAGGCTGTGGACCTTGCGACATCCACCCTGCGCGCGAAGGCGGGGACCCTGGCCGCGCGCTCGGCCGAGCTTGCGAACCTGCTCGACGCCGCGCTGCGCTTCCACACCGCATACGGCGACGGTGATTGTCCGGTGTGCGGCCAGCCGGGGGCGCTTCATGCGACATGGCATTCGGAGCATCAGGCGATGGCGGTCACGCTGCGGGCTGAAGCGAAGAGCGTCAATGACGCACAGTCGCTGCGGAAGGCGGCGCTCGATGGCGTCCGCTCCATGGCCCAGGTTTCGGAAGGTCTCCTGAAGTCTGCGCTCGCCCTCGGTCTTCCCGCTCAGGACGTTCTCGACGCCCGCGCTCGGGTGATGGCCGCGTTAGAACTTGACGCCGAGGCGTGCGCGGCTGAAGTGAAGGAAGGTCTTCCCCGCCTGCGCGATGCCCTGGGTGAGTTGAGGAAGCGGGCCGCGGTTGAGCTGTCCCAGCGCGAAGACCTCTGGCGTCCCCTGGCCCAGGCCGTCAACGAGTGGCTGCCGGGCGCGCGCAAGGCGATGGAAGCGGCCGGTCGTCTCAGCGACATCACCAAGGCCGAGAAGTGGCTGAAGGATGCGAACGAGGATCTTCGCAACGAGCGCTTCGCTCCGCTCGCATCCGAGGTGAAGCGCATCTGGGAGCAGCTCCGTCATAACAGCAATGTGTCGCTCGAAGACATCCGCCTCACCGGCGTCAACACATCGCGCCGGGTGCAGCTCGACGTCAAGGTCGACGGTACGGAGGCGCAGGCCATAGGAGTGATGAGTCAGGGCGAGCTCCATGCACTCGCGCTGGCCCTCTTCCTTCCCCGCGCCATGCTGGCCGAGAGTCCCTTCGGCTTCGTCCTCATCGATGACCCCGTGCAGTCGATGGATCCCGCGCGGGTGGACGGCCTTGCCCGAGTGCTGCGCGATGCTGCGAAGACGCGACAGGTGATCGTGTTCACTCACGACGACCGGCTGCCCGAGTCGATGCGGCGCCAGGGCGTGGCCGCGACGTTCCTCGAAGTGACGCGGCGTGACCAGTCGGTGGTGTCGGTATCGATCCAGATCGATCCGGTGGGCCGCTACCTCGAGGATGCCCGCGTGCTGGCTCTCACCAAGGACCTGGCCCGAGCCGCCCGCGACCGCGCGATTCCTGGGTTTTGCCGCGGGGCGGTGGAGGCGGCGGCCATGCTGGCGCTACGGCGGCGCTGGCTTTCCGCCGGGAAGGGGCGGGACGAGGTGGAGGATCAGCTGCTCAAGGCCGAGAAGCTGAACCAGAAGCTGGCCCTGGTTCTCTTCGACGACGCGTCCCGAACCTCGGATGTCATGACCACGCTCAACAAGACGAAGCGAGAGTTCGCGGATACGTGCCGCGCGCTGAACGAGGGCGCACACGGCGCAGAGGTCGAGGACGCGCCCGGCCTGGTGAAGGAAACGCAGAACCTGGCGGAATGGGTGAGGGCGCACAAGTGACGGAGCCTGTGGCCCTCATCGACCTGGCGGCCGAGATGCTGGAGCGGACGGACACTCGCCGCCCGGGGTTGTGGCCGCGCGCGTCGTTGCTGGTGGCGCGCCAGGCCCTCGAAGGGGCGGTCGCGGGTTACTGGCAGATGAAGGGCATCGCTCTCGAGGACTGCTCGATGCGGGCGCAACTCATCTGCTTGCGCGAGTACCTGCGCGAGGGCGACCTGGCAAGCCGCATCGCCCACGCCTGGGCCGCCATGTCCCGCGCGTGTCATCACCATCCGTATGAGCTGACTCCTTCCACCGAGGAGATTCGGAATTGGATGGAGCCGGTGAGGGAGTTGCGGGAGGCGGTGCTCCGCGGGTGACTCTTACCACCCGGCCAGGCCACCTCCCATCCTGATGGTAGCTTCTTCACAAATGCCCGATACGTTCATTCCCTATTGCGAATCTCTTTGGCAGGCGTGGCTCCAGGGGCAAATCGCGGTGTCGCCCCTTTCGGCCAGCGCCTTCGATCTAGACGCCGCACCAGAGCCATACATGTCTTTCCGGGCCGGCGCTTCGCCGCTCATCGCTCTCACGACGAACCCCGGGACGACGATGGATCATCAGCGAAGGGCGTCGGTGCAAATCGGCGCGGGCCCGATCAACGCCACCATGTCCTACGCAGCCGCGGCGAGCGCGCTCGGCGCTTTCTACGAAGACAAGAACAACTTGAAGGGCCCGGCGAATCGCCGTATCGCAGCGCTTCAGTCGCTGGCCGGCCTTCTCGGACGCGATGGTGTCCTGCAGGTAGAGACGTGCCCGTTTCACAGCAAGGCGTTCCCCGGGAAGGCGGCGTTTCTGACCTCACTCGAGAGCGACCGCATGCTTGCCGAGTACGTCGATCGAGTGCGATCCTTCCTTCGAGATCGGCCCGTGGTCATTGTTGCCGCGGTCTCCATTCAGGCTTCGCTTGGACCGAGCATCCAACTCTCCGGATGGCTGTCGTGGCAGGCCGAGCTTGCCGGACTTGGCCGCGCGAGCGCGAGGTTCGCTCCGTTGGTCGAACGGGCCGGAAAAGTGACGTGCGGTGCCCTGGTGTCAGGAGAGGCAGATTCCGCAAAGGCATTGGTGTTGATGATGGGTGGGAACCACTTGCCGGGGTCGCGCGGTCTGACGGCCCTGAGTGAGGCAATCCGAGATCCGTCAGGACGGCCCTGAAGCAGGAATGACCTCGACGCTGGCGTCACCGAGGCCGAGATTGCTTCGGGCGAACCAGCGGGACGCACCCTCGCAATGACGGCGAGTGCTATCCGAGGTCCTGAGGCAGTCCACCCCGCTCCGGAGAGAACGTTTCGTCGCATCCGCCCCGCAGCGCGTCTCGGCCATTACACCGCCCAGGTCCGAGAGCCGGACGCCAAGGTCCTGTTCGCTTCTATCCAGGCGCTCGGACGTCCTCGGCATCTGGAGCAGTTTTCACCCACCACCTTTGACTACATTGTGGTGGATGAGTTCCATCACGCCGCAGCGCCCACGTATCGCCGGCTCGGCACTTCCGCCCGCGGTTCCTGCTCGGACTCACGGCCACCCCTGAGCGCACCGACGGTGGCGACCTGTTGGCGCTGTGTGAGGAGAACCTCGTCTACCGCTGTGACCTGCTCGAAGGCTTGCGGCGCAACCTGCTGTCGCGTTTCGAGTACTTCGGCGGGCCGGACGAGGTGGACTACACGAACATCCCCTGCTGAAGCCTCAGACCCTGTTTGGCCTGGGCACCCTAAACCGCGTTTCTCAAGTCATCCGGTGTGAGGCTCACCTGGCGGAGGATGGCTCGCAAGGTCCCGCGGTCTATCTGCCGATGGTTCGGCACCACCGTCTGGGCGAACGGCTCCGCTCTTCGCATGATGATGTGGCTCCCCTGCTGGCGGCGAACCGTGAACCCAAGCTTCTCAAGGGCGCGAACAAGGTCCGGACCCGAAATCTGGGGGAGTTCGCTCATACCGCCAGAAGAAGCGCATCGAAATGCTCCGCCGGTACCGGCAACCCGTCATCCTGAAGCGCGAGCACGTAGCCCTCGATGGCCTCGCGAATGTTCTCGACTGCGGCTTCACGAGTGTCGCCTTGAGACACGCAGCCCGGCAGGCTTGGGCACTCGGCGACCCAAAGCCCGTCCTGGCCGGGATAGAGGAGTACCTGTCGCATGGCGAGAGGATACTCCGCGGCCGGTGATGGCGGCGTCTGTGGGCGGGATCAACGCTCAGCGTCAGTAGTCGGCCTTATCCGTCGTCGCGTTCGTCGGGGTTGAGGTCGAAGAACGAGCCGACGTGGCGTCTTGGGAGGATCAGCGTGTGGCCGGGCGAGCTGGGGAAGCCGTCGCGGCTCGCCAGGCCGTGCTGTCGGCTCGGAGAACGACGGCGGGGGGCATGCTTTGCGGAATCCGGGCTTGGGGCGCTACGATCTAGACTCCTTTCGGGGACGAACTCATGGCTGATCTGGCTGATCGAATTACCGTAAACCCCCTGCAATGCGGGGGGCGGCCATGTGTCCGCGGGATGCGGATCCGCGTCGTCGATGTTCTTGACCTGATGGCCAGCGGACGCTCGCCCCAGCAGGTGCTGGAAGAGCTTCCAGACCTGGAGATGGAAGACATCGCCGCCTGTCTTCGGTTCGCCAGCAGCCGTCTCGATCACCCGATCCTGGCTGCGTGAAGATCTGGGTTGATGCCCAGTTCTCGCCTGCCCTCGCGCGGTGGCTTGCTGAGGAACTACGCATAGAGGCAACGGCGCTCAAGGATCTTGGGCTGCGCGATGGAGAGGATGCGGAGATCTTCTTCGCCGCAAGGAGCGCTGGAGCCATGGTCCTGACCAAGGATCGGGACTTCGTCGATCTCGTTCGGATGCATGGCGCGCCCCCGCAGGTCATTTGGATCACCTGCGGCAACACCTCGAACGTGCACCTCCAGAAGATCCTGGCCGGCGCGGGGCTCGCCGCCTGCTGAGGACGACGTCGAAAACATCCTGGTTCGCCTCTACTGGGAGGTCGGCCGGATCATCAACCAGCGCCAGGGGAGGACCGCGTCGATCGCGCCAAGCGATCGCGAATTCTCTGTGCGACCATCGGCGCTGGCTGGTGCACGGTCGCTCGATCACCATCGAACGACTTGCGCGAGATGCGCCTCAACGAGGCTGTTGTCTGGACCGAAACCATGACCTTAATCAGTCTTTCTGGTGATGGTAGTTCTTGTGACTTGTTTTATTTCCCTTTCGCTCGGCGCGTAGGAATAAGTCTTCGTGGGTTCACCGATCTCAGGCTCGCCGAACCTGCCGTTAAAGCTGCTTTCCTTGACCTTCATGCCGTCCGCATCGTAGAAAGTCAGATACCACTCAAATATGTTAGTTCTCTTCTTCGCTTTGACGAGGAGGTTGAATCTGCCCAGGCGAAAGTCGTAATTGTTCTGCGAAGCCCGGGGCGGCGAACGTTAAAACGACGCCGAGTGTCGCCGGCAGCAACGACTGCCAGCATTGAGTTGTTGGTTTCTTCATTTTGTTCATCTGTTTGGTCTTACTTTGCCGCTCGCCGCGCGGAACCCGGGAGCGGCCGCCGGCGCGCCGGCGAAAGCTACTTCTCGCCGGTGAGCTGCCACCGGATGAGCGATACCGGCATCATGCCCGCGCCATTCACGTCGTCGAAGAACCCGCGCAGGGTGAACC
>CAZFQH010000168.1:0-8379 GCA_964520805.1 uncultured Acidobacteriota bacterium
GCGACAACGTGGTTCTGGTTCCACTGAAGAGCCTGCCCTCCGCAAACTTCATGGGGCTTGAAGGCTACGTCGCCGACGTCAAGGCCCCCTCGCCCGAACGCGTTTTGCAGGCTGAAGCGGCGATCCGCGAAACCCTACGCCGCAAGCGCCGGCTGCGGTTTTTCGCCAAGGACAATTTCGCGGTCTTCACCCAGGACGCCATCACCGACCTGTACAACCAGGTCACGGGCGGCATCTACATGGTGATGATCGCGATCTCCAGTATCGGCCTGGTCGTCGGCGGGGTCGGAGTCATGAACATCATGCTGGTATCGGTGACCGAACGCACGCGCGAGATCGGAATCCGCAAGGCGCTGGGGGCCAAAAGGCGAGACATCCTCTGGCAGTTCCTCACCGAAGCCATGACCCTGACCGGCGTAGGCGGGATTCTCGGCATCGTCATCGGCGGTTGTCTCGCAAGCCTCATCAACGCCCTCTCGCCCTTCCCGGCGGCCTTCCAGCCCCAGTGGGTGGCCGCTGCCTTCGTGTCGTCCCTCGCCGTCGGCCTCTTCTTCGGAATGTGGCCGGCCGCCAAAGCCGCGAAGCTCGATCCCATCGAAGCCCTCCGGTACGAGTAGATTCGCGGGAAGGAGAAACCCGTGACTGAAAATCCCACTCTTCAAGAAGTGCCACCCGCCGATTCCGGCTCCCTGCTCGGCAACCTCTTCAACCTGTATTTCGAGCCGCAGGCGAGCTTCGGGAAGATTCTCGTGCGACCACGGGTATGGCTTGCCATCCTGCTGCAGACCGCCCTCGGCGTTCTCTTCACCTCGGTATGGCTCAGCAAAGTTGACGCCCGCGCCTTCATGAGCGCGCAGATCGAGAACAACCCCCGACTGCAACAACTCACCACCGAACAGGTGGATCGGATCATCAGCTCTCAGGCCTCGGCCATGCAGACCTGGGGACGTGTCGGGCCGCTGATCGCACCCGTGATCATCGACGTCGTCCTCGCGGGCCTCCTCCTCTTCATGTTCCGCTTCTTCCTGGCCGTGGATGTTTCGTTCCTTCAATCCCTGGCCGTGGTGGCCTGGTCATTCGCCGCTCTCGGCCTGGTGCAAACACCGGTGATGCTCTCCGTGTTCTTCCTGAAGGACGACTGGAACCTCGACCCCAACCAGGTGGTTCAGGCGAATCCCACGGTTCTTTTTGAGCAGGCCGACGTGCCGGGATGGGTGTGGAGCTTCCTCTCAAGCCTCGACCTGTTTACTTTCTGGACCCTCTTTCTTCTCGCTACCGGTTTCGCGGTAGCGGGAAAGCGGGGGCTCAGCACCGGACTTTGGGGGGTCGGTATTCCCTGGGCGTTGTTCGTGATGGCGAAAGTAGCTTTCGCCATGATGTTCAGCTGAAACGCACCCTGAACCTATAACCTTGCGATTCCATGTGTGGAATCGCGGGTGTCGTCGAAGCGGAGGGTTCCCCTTCGCGTGAACTTCTGGAGCGGATGGGCGAAAGAATCGCCCACCGGGGCCCGGATGACGGCCGCGTCGAGATTTTCGGACGCGCCGGGTTTTCCTTTCGCCGCCTCTCTTTCATCGACGTGGCGGGCGGGGGCCAGCCCATTTCGAATGAAACCGGCCGCATTCACGTCATGGCCAACGGGGAGATCTACAACTATCTCGACCTGAGGCGCGAACTCGAGGGCCTTGGACATCGCTTCAAAACGCGATCCGACGTCGAAACCATTGTCCACGGCTACGAACAGTGGGGCGACGAAATCCCGAAACACCTGAAGGGCATGTTCGCGTTCGCCATCTGGGACGAGGAGCGCGATCGTCTTCTGCTCGGTCGAGACCGCCTGGGCAAGAAGCCTCTGGTCTACGCCGAGTTCGCGGGCCGTCTGGTCTTCGCGAGTGAATTTCAGGCGGTGCTGGCCGACCGGCGGATCTCGCGAGAGGTGAATCCCGCGGCGATTCACGACTTCCTGACCTACCAGTACGTGCCGGCCCCCGCATCGGGTTTCAAGGCCATCCAGAAGCTGCCGCCCGGCCACATCCTGAGTTTCGAGGGCGGTTCGGTGAAGACCTCAAGGTATTGGCAGCCGAAGTGCGCGCCCCGGCTCAATCTCACCATGGACGACGCGGTCGCCGAAACCGAACGCCTCCTCAAGGAAGCCGTGCGCAAGCGGCTCATGAGCGAGGTGCCGCTCGGGGCGTTCCTTTCCGGTGGGGTCGACTCGTCCCTCATCGTGGCGATGATGGCCGAATTCACGAAGGTGAAGACGTTTTCCATCGGTTTCGAGGAGGAGGGCTTCAACGAACTGCCGCATGCCCGCGCGGTGGCCGAGCGTTACGGCACGGAGCACCATGAATTCATGGTGAAGCCGAACGCGGCCGAGGTCCTGCCGAAACTGGTCCGGCACTACGGCGAGCCCTACGCTGATTCCTCCGCCCTTCCCTCCTATTACCTGGCGAAGATGACGCGAACCCACGTGAGCGCCGCGCTGAATGGCGATGGTGGCGACGAGTTCTTCGCAGGCTACGACCGTTATCGCGCCCTCCCGTATTTCCGGCTGGCGCGGCTGCTGATGCCCCTCGCACCGGTGGCCCGCGCGCTTTCCCGATGGAGCGCTCTGCCCACGAGGGTGCGACGCGCTTTCGGCGGTGCCGGACACGATCCTCGCGAGGGCTATGCGCGGATCATGTCGTATTTTTCTCCCGAGCAGAAGAACGCGCTCTACACCCACGAGATGCGCGAGAAAGTGGGCGCGGTCGATTCGTACGAGTGGATGTACGGCTTCATGCGCGAATCCGGGGAGCCGCTCGGAGTGCGTCTGCTGCAGTACAGCGACGCCATGACCTACCTCCCCGGCGACATCCTCACCAAGGTCGATATCGCCACCATGGCGAACTCGCTCGAGGGGCGATCGCCCCTGCTCGATTCCGACCTCGTGGAATGGGCCCTGCGCCTGCCGGATTCGCTCGGCAACAACCGATCCGAAGGCAAGCTGGTGCTCAAGACCCTCGCGCGCAAGTATCTGCCGGCGTCGGTCATCGACCGGCCCAAGATGGGTTTCGGCATTCCCATCGACGGCTGGTTCAAGGGCGAACTTCACAACATGGCCCGAGAGGTTCTTCTCTCAAAGGCAGCCAGCGAACGGGGCCTGTTCGCGCCCAAAGTGATCGAAAAGATGATCAGCGACCATGTTGATGGACGGGAGCGCCACGGGTATCGGCTATGGAGCCTGCTCTGCCTCGAGTTGTGGTTCCGCGAGGTCGTGAATGCCGATTGAGGGGGGAACTCAGGGCACCCTCTTCTTCGACATCAACCATCCCGTCCAGGCTCTGATGCTGCGCCCGGTCATCGAGGCGCTCCACACCGCCGGCTTCCAGTCGCGGGTCTTTGCAAGAGACAAGGATGTGACGCTCGGGCTTCTCGAGCGCTTCGGCATTCGGGCGAGCACCCTGGGCCCGCGCCGGCGCGGGAGGCTCGGAGCCCTGGTGGAACTGATCACGCGCGAAACCCATCTGCTCGGTCTCGCGCTTGCGGAAAGGCCACGCGCCATCCTTGGAACCAGCGTTCACGCGGCCCGGGTCGGCCGCTTGTCCGGGGCTACGTCGATTGTGATCAACGATGACGATGCTTTGGCGGTGCCGCTCTTCGCCCGCCTCGCTTATCCGCTGGCCGATGTTCTCGTGAAACCCGCCTGCCTCGACTTCGAAGCTCATCCACGCCAGGTCACTTACAAGGGAAATCAGCAGCTCTTCTACCTTCACCCCTCGCGATTTCAGGCCGATCCCGCGATCCGGGCCGAACTCGGCCTCGAGACCGCTCAGCGATTCGGAGTCATCCGCCTGTCCGCCCTCGATGCGCATCACGATGAGGGCGTGCGCGGCCTGGGCCCGGCGCACCTGGCCGAAATCGCCGGTCGGATTCCCAGGGACACCGTGGTCCTCGCTTCTCTGGAAACGGCGCGCGAACTCCCTCCCGGCTGGAAACAGGTCCATCTGTCGCCCGATCGACTACACCATGTCCTCGCCGCCGCGGATTTCTTTCTGGGCGATGGGCAGACCATGACCGCGGAGGCCGCGGTTCTGGGCGTCCCCGCCCTTCGCCTCAATGACTTCGTCGGTCGAATCTCGTATCTGAAGCAACTGGAGGGCTACGGTCTGTGCTACGGCTTCCGGCCGGGGCAGGAGAGAGCGCTCATGGAGAAGCTCTCGGAGATCCTGAGCGGGGACCGGTCCCGGGCTGCTTCCGAGGCAGCGAGGCGTCGTTTTCTGTCTGATATGGTTGATCCGCTCCCCTGGCTGGTTGACCTGGTGTCGAGCCGCCTCCGCTCTCATGCCTGAAGTCCTTCTCGTTGTCGGCACGCGGCCAGAGGCCATCAAACTCCTTCCCGTCTATCGGGCTTTGCGCGCGCGGGGTGCCGAGGTCGCGGTGCTCACTACCGGGCAACACAAGGAGATGGTGGATCCTCTGCTCGAGGTTCTCGGTCTCTCGGCCACACTTTCGCTCGCCATCGAGGATAAGGCCCCCTCGCTGGCTGAACTGTCCGCGCGACTGCTCAGGGCCTTCGAAGAGCCGCTGCGCACGCGACGGCCCGCCTGGATCGTGGTGCAGGGCGACACCACTTCGGTAGCCATGGGCGCCCTCGCCGGGTACTACCAGGACATCAGGGTCGCCCACGTTGAAGCGGGTCTACGAACCTTTCGCCCCAGGGAACCCTTTCCGGAGGAAGCGAACCGACAGATCGTCGCCCGCCTGGCCTCCGTGCACTTCGCCCCAACCGAGAACGCGCGCGCGAATCTGCTGCGCGAAGGCATCTCGGATCACGCGATTCACGTGGTGGGGAATACGGTCGTGGACGCGCTGCGGGATATCCGGTCGAGGGTTCTGCCGAATCTGGAGGACGCGCCGGAAATAACCCCGATCCTTAGCACTCCCCGCCCCTTGATGCTGGTGACCGCGCATCGAAGAGAGAACCACGGTCAGGGCCTTTCGGATCTGGCGAGCGCCCTCGCCCGGATCGCGGAGGCGGCCGGAGAGCGCCTGCAAATCGCCCTGCCGGTTCACCTCAATCCCGCGGCCTCGAAGCCGTTGGTGGATCGCCTGAGCGGCGTCCCCGGGGTTCACCTGCTGAAACCGCTGCTCTATCCCCAGTTCCTGAAGTTGTTGACCCGGTCCGCCCTCGTTCTGACCGACAGCGGCGGCGTGCAGGAGGAATGTGCGGTGCTCGGTATCCCTCTTTTGATCGCCCGCAACGTGACCGAAAGGGCCGAAGTGGTGGAGTGTGGGGTGGGAGAGATCGTAGGTGTCGACCCTGAGGTGATCTTCAAGTCGGCGATGCGTTTGCTGAACGATCCGGTGGCCAGGGCGGAACGGGCGGTCCCAAGCCTCGCCTTTGGCGACGGCCTGGCCGGCGAACGCATCGCAGCCACACTGCTTGGTTGAACGCGGTGACCGCGATTGTGAACGAACAGCCGGGGCGGGAAGCCCTGAAGGTCGCCATGGTGGGCAACGGAGCCACCGTGCACGCCCTGATTCGCGGAGCCGCGATCGCCGCCCTCGGACATCAGGTTCGTCTCTTCACGCTGGGTCCGGTGCTCCCCCACCAGGGACTCGAGGTGCGCACCCGCCCGCTGCCGAAGGGTCCGATCGAGGGGTTTCGCGCGTTCCTCTCGTTCCAACGGGACCTGCGTGAGTTTGAGCCGGACCTTCTCCATGTCCACTATGCGGGCGGGCGGCTTGGAAGCCTGGCTCTGGCTTCCGGAATCAAGCCCCTGGTGGTGACGGTGATGGGGGGGGATGTGCAGCCGGAACAACATCTGGGCCGAGCCACCGCGGTGGATCATCGAACCACCCGGCGCCTGCTCGAGCAGGCGAGCCTCATACTCGCCAAGTCGGTGGCGCTGCGAAACGACATAGCAAAGTATGGCGCTTACGCTGAGAAGACGGAGACCGTTCGCTGGGGTATTGACGCCGCCCGATTCAAGCGCGACCCACGACTGGGCGAGGAGGTCCGCCGGAAACTCAACCTGCCCGAAGGACCGATTCTGCTCAGTCCCCGAATTCTGCGTCCGCTTTACAACATCCACCTGATTGTGGAGGCCCTGCCGGCCATCCTGAGCACGGCTCCGAGCGCGACTCTGGTGGTCAGCCGTCATCGAGAGGATGCGGCCTACGCGAAGCACCTGCGCGAGCGGATCACCGAACTGGGGATCGGCGCCCATGTCCGGTTCGTCGAAGCCATCGGCTACGAGGACATGCCCGGCCTGCTCGCAGCGACGAGTGTGGTCATCAGCGTCCCTTTCTCGGACGGCCTGCCCCAGACCCTCTTCGAAAGCCTGGCCAGCGAAACTCCCATTGTGATGGGACGCCTTTCCGCATACGAGGAGATGGTCCGGGACGGGCAGGAAGTGCTTCTCTCGGAACAGGACGCGTCTTCGATCGCCGCCAGCGTGGTCCGGATCCTGAACGACGACGCACTCGCGAACCGTCTGAAGGCAGCGGGACTGCGGCGCTTTCAAGAGCAGGCGTCGTTGCCCGACGAGGCTCGTCGCGTGGACTCCTTCTACAGGAGGATTCTCGCCCCGGATCGGCCCTCGTCCCCCCTGGGCCCAAGACTCCTGGACGCTCTCAGCCTGGTTTCGACATCACCCAGCTGGACGTTCCCTGGTTCCTGAACGTTTGCCGGGTTGGCTTCGTCGTCCTTGCCCTGCTGGCCGCGGCCAGGGCGACCCGAACCCGCGATGACCGGCGCACGGGCTGGATCGTTCTCACCGTGGCCCTGTGCGGGCATGCCCTCGCTTGGTTCGCCAGCATGTATCCGCTGCCCGGGGTCTACGGGAGCAACGCCAGCATGGATCGCGAAAACCACCTCGGCTGGGCCAACGTCATGGCGGCGGGCTTTTCGCCGCTGCGCACATTTCAGGTTCATCACCTCCACTTCGAGCCCCTGTGGCCGCTCCTCATGGCGATCGCGTCGGGTTTCGAAGTCGATCGGGTCGCCCTCGTGTTTCAATGGGCGCCGCTGGTGGTGGGCGTGGCTCTGGTGGTGGCGATCCGGTTTGCGTGGGTGCGGGGTGGTGTGAGTGCTACCGCGCCGGAGACGACGGCCGCCTTCGCGGCCTTAGGCGCACTGCTTCTCCTCGCCGTTCCCGGAGACGCTTCGGGGCCGTTTCGAAATCCGTGGGCCCTCACCTTCCTGCTCAAGCCCAATCATGCTCTGGGCCTGGTTCTGACTCCGCTCGCGGCTCTTGCCCTCGCCCGGGCCACGACCTGGAAATCCCGGCTCTTCGCGGGTTTCGTGCTGCAAACCGTCGGTTGGGCGTTCGTCATTCACATGGCGTTCATCGTCGCGGGTCTGATGGTCTTTGTCTTCCTTTCCTGGATCACGAAACGTGCGGAACGCCGGCGCGACGCTCTGGATGTGGTAACCGCGGTCGGAGCGAATCTGGCCATCGTGAGCCCGTATCTGGTCATGCTGATCGTGGCGTATCCGTTTCTCCAGGGGAGCGACGCCTATCGACTGTCGTTTTTCTCCGAGCGGCCGCTGGAAGGACCCTTGCGTCTGGGCTTGCTCTTTCTCCTTAGCGCCTTCGGGGCGTGGCAGACCTACAAGAACGGCAGCCGCCTGGGCCGCATCCTGGCCACTCAGTGGCTGGGGGCGCAACTCATCTGGCAGGGCCTTCCCCTCCTCGGCTTCTTCGGTCATGCCCGCGAGCAGGACGAAGCGCTCTACTGGTGTCGCTTCTGGACGGGTCTTTTCGCGGGGACCGGCGGCTTCACGCTCGCACGATCGGTGTTGACGCCGCTGCGTGACGTTCGCGGCCGAACCGCCTTGCTATCGAGTCCTGCGGCCTCCGCCCTCATCCTGCTGCTGCCCTCACTTGTTCCGGCATGGTGGGACCCGCTTCGCATGGATCAGTACTTCGTGGCCGGACGGGCACCCCTTCCCGATTGGATCGCTGAGCCGACCCGTTTCATCCGCGGCCGAACCGACAAGAACGCGGTCTTCGTCGGAGACCGCGACTACGCCCGCTGGATCGCCGCGTATGGCGCGCGTCGGGTCCTGCTTTCCGACTCGCTCAACCTCCCGAACGACTTCAGGAGGCGGCGAGAGATTGAAGCCGCCGCTCTCGGTGACGGCAATCCGGAATTGTTGCGCGAAGGCCGCGAACGATATTCACTGCAGTACGTCCTTGTCACCTCGACGCCTTTGCCCTTCGCCCCCGCCGTGACCCTGGCCCATATCGAGCGACTCCCTCATCTCAAAGTGATCTATGACGGCGCCTTCGCGGATCGTCGTGTTCTGATTTTCGAAATCGTGCCCCCGGGCCTAGGCCGCCCATGACGGGATCACCAGAAATGACGGGGTCGTTTCTCGCTGGCCTGCAG
>CAZFQH010000169.1:0-8360 GCA_964520805.1 uncultured Acidobacteriota bacterium
GTTCGGCATCGTTCATAAAGACCACCATCGACGGAACACCGAGAACATCCCGTAATGAGGAGATCGAGCGCAACACCGCAAGGCGGACGTTCAGGTCCGGGTCCCGCACCAGTTCGGCGAGACGCGGCAGGGCCTCGGGCGACCGGGACTTGCCGAGGGCCTCGGCTGCCTTGCGTCGAAGCGCGGGATTTTCACTGCGAAGCGCGTCGACCGGGGTCGTGGGAGCCGGGGCGGCGGCTGGAGTCGATTGCGATGAAGTCTGGACCGAAACTGCGGCTCGTACGTCCAAAGTGAACAAGGCCAGAATGCCCACTACCCTGAGCGCCACCCCAACACCGCAGCTCGCCTGTTTCATCAAGTACCTCGCTTTAGACGGAGGATATCCAAGGTTGGCCTCGGAAACCCTCTCCAAGCTCCACGAACGCGGGACGTATAGGAGAATGAAGGAATGTTGAGACTCGCCGTTTCGCTTTTCGTCCTCGCGGCGTCGTCTTTCGCCGCGAACTCCGCTCCCGCCTCGACCGAAGATTCGCCCCGCCCCATCCTCGCCCGGATCCCATCGGACGTCGCGATCTTCCCCCTGAGCGACCTCAAACCCGGGATGAAAGGGGTGGGGCGTACAGTATTCGCCAATCAGAAGCTGGAGACGTTCGAGGTCGAAATCATTGGCGCCCTCGAAAACTCCGCCCCGAAACAGACCATGGTGATGGCCCGCCTCAAGGGCGGCCCCCTCGCCAACACCGGAGTGATCGCGGGGATGAGCGGCTCCCCCGTGTACATCGACGGCAAACTCCTCGGCGCCGTGGCATTCGGTTTCGGGTTCTCTAAGGAGGCCATCGCGGGAATCACGCCCTATGTCGAAATGAAGGGTTTCTCCCGCATGAACGACATCCTGCTCCGCGCCTCCACCTCGGGCGCCGCCGACTCGCGGGCCGACGGGGCGATGCGACCGATTCCTCTGCGCATGACCGGTCTTCCCCTTCCCATCGATCCGGGTTCGCTGGTCGCGAAGTTCAACGAGGCCCTCAACACCGCGGGCTCAGGCGCTCGCGGCAGTCAGGGAGTGGCCGGCATGTCGCCTCTCCCCATTCCTCTGTCCGTCTCCGGCCTGTCGGGTTCGGCCTTCGACGCGGCTAAGGGCCTCTTCTCTCGAATGGGATTCGCACCGCTTCAGGTCCCCGCGAAGGGCAAGGCCCCAGGGCCCGTTGGAGCACTCGAAGCCGGCGGGCCGGTTGCGGTGTCGCTGATTCAGGGTGACTTCGACTTCTCCGCCACCGGCACCGTCACCCACATCGACGGCGAGTCGGTATACGCCTTCGGACATCCCTTCTTCGGCATCGGCCCCATCGACTTCCCGATGCGGCAGGCCTGGGTCTACGACGTGTTTCCAAGCCTTAATCAGTCGTTCAAGATCTCGAGCGCCCACGAGACCATCGGCCGCTTCCAGCAAGACCGGGCCACCGGCATCTCCGGCACGCTCGGCCCCGGCCCGCGGATGATCCCGGTGAAGGTGACCCTGCAGAATCGCCCGGGAATGAAGCAGGACTATTCCTTCTCCGTCGTCCAGGACGACCTTTTCACCCCGCTCACCGTGTACGCGAGCGTGTTGTCGGTTCTCCAGGGGCAGGAACGAGCGGCCGGGCCCTCCACCGTGACCCTCGATGCAACCGTGAACTTCACGAGTATTCCCGCGATGCGGCTTCAGGACCAGTTCGCCGAAGGACAGCCGGGGGCCATGGCCGCAGGTCTGGTGGGAGCCGCCATCTCCTTCGTGATGAACAACGAGTTCCGCAGGGTCGCCCTTGAGTCGGTGACCGTGAACCTCATCGCCAAGGAAGCGCAGGAAACCGCGACCATCGATCGCGCCTGGCTCGAGCGTGATGGACCCGTGCGTCCGGGAACCACCATCCCAATGAAGGTCGCCCTTCGCACCTTCCGGGGCGAGGAAGTGGTGGTCACGGTCCCGATCGAGGTGCCGGCCGGAGCTTCTCCGGGGCGGTATGTGGTCCTCGTTTCCGACGGTGCCGGGCTTTCGGCCTCCGAGCAACGGGAAATGCGCCAGGCCTTCGTTCCGAAAAGCCTCGACCAGATCGTGCGCGCGGTGAACTCGATCCGCAAGAGCACTCAGATCTACGTCCGGCTCCAACGGTTCGAAGAGGGTGCCGCGATCTCGGGCACGCTCCTTCCCGGATTGCCTCCTTCCATGATGCAGGTGCTGGGCGGCAGCCAGGGCGGCGAGCCGGTGATCCGCACCCAGACCACGGTGGTGTGGGACGGCGAACTGCCCGTCGATTACTCCGTTAAGGGTGCGCGTTTTCTCGCCCTTCAGATTGAGCGTTGATTTAAGGATTTCATGCCCTCTAGATTTTCCACGTCTCTGGTTCTCACCTTCGTCGCGGTTTCGACTTTCGCGGTCCAGCCGCAGTTCCTGAAGATCTCCACCATGCGAGAGTTCCTGGAGGGAGAGATCGAAGGCTTGTCCGTCGATTCCTCCGGCCGCTTGTCGCTCGCTCCCGCCGCGATCACTGGCCCCGATCTGGGGGCCTCCGCGGTCTGGGCCCTGGTGGCCGACGCTCAGGGCACGATTTACGCGGGCACCGGCAATGACGGGCGGATCGTCAAGGTCGAGAACCGAACCACTCAGACCTTCTACAAAACGCCGGAGCCCGAAGTCCAGGCGCTGGTGCTGGGGCCGGACGGTCGCCTTTTCGCGGCCTCCAACCCCGAGGGCAAGGTCTACGTCCTCGACAAAGCAGGCAAGAGCACGGTCTTCTTCGACCCCGAGGAGCGCTACATCTGGGCCCTTGCTTTTGATTCGCAGGGACGCCTGTGGGTCAGCACCGGCGGCGAAGGCAAGATCTATCGGGTGGACTCGAAGGGCCAGAGCACCTCGATCCTGACCAGCCAGGACGCGCATGTGACTTCGCTCGCCGCGGGTGCGGGCGGCACCATGTTCGCCGGCAGTTCTCCCTCGGGTCTGGTTTATTCGATCGACGCCAAGGACAACGTCCGGGTTCTCTACGACTCGAACTACCGCGAGGTAAAGGCGCTACTTCCCCTGCCGAACGGCTCGGTCTACATCGCCCTGGTTGATGGCCGCTCCGAGATCACGCTCCCACGTCCCTCGCCCACACCGACGCCTGGCGCCACGCCCGGCCCCGAAACCGCCACCGCCTCGACATCCATCGAGGTGTTCGCCTTCCCCACCGCTCCTGGACGCGGTCCGGAGACGGCGCGCGGCGGCTCGGGCCCGGCGCGCGGTGCCATCTTCCTGGTGAGCGCGCTCGGGGATGCCGACCAACTGTGGAGCGGCGACGAATCGCCGTTTTTCCTCTTCAAGCGAAACGACGCCATCCTCTTCGGGACCGGGTCGAAGGGCCGCGTGTACGAGGTGCGCGACGATCGCACCTACACCCTCATTCGAACCATGCCCCAGGAGCAACTCACCGCCGCGGTGCCCATGCCGGGAGGCGATACGCTCATTGCTTCCTCCAATCCCGGGAAGCTCCAATACCTCTCGACGAAGCTCGAAGCGAAGGGCACCTTCACGTCCAGCGCCAAGGACTTCGACAACGTGTCGCAGGTGGGCGCGCTCGAGGTCAGCACGGCGTCCTCTGCCGTGACCTACGAGATCCGTACCGGAAACGCCGCGGTGCCCGACACCACATGGACCAATTGGGGGCCGGTCCAGGCCGGCAAGCCGCCTTTGGGCTCACCGCAGGCTCGTTTCGCGCAACTCCGCGCAACCGTGACGGGCGGTTCAGACAACCCTTCGCTGTCCTGGCTGCAACTGGCCTATGTGCAGCGCAACATCCGCCCTCTGATCCGAGAACTCACCTTGTATCCCGCGGGCGATGCGTTTCAGCGCTCGACCGGGGGTTCAGGCGGCGAGCCGGAAATCGCGGGCCTCGAAACCGGCACACCGGAGATCAAGCCTCCGGCTCCGCTCGGCGGACGATCGACCGACGCGCCGAACCTGGGACGCAAGGTCTTCTTCAAGTCGCTGCGCACGGTGAGCTGGCGCGCGGAGGATGCCAATGGGGACGGTCTCAACTACGACGTTTTGTACCGCTCGGAGGGAGCATCCACGTTCACGAAACTGCGCGACGCTCTCGATGACCCGGTCTTTGCCTGGGATACCGCCACGGTCCCGTCCGGCCGCTACCTGTTCCGTGTGGTCGCACGGGATCAGGTTTCGAATCCGGAAGGCCGCGGTCTGTCCTATGAGAAGGATACGGAGGTCTTCGACGTCGACAACGATCCTCCCACCATTGCCGCGACCGTGACCGCAGGTCTGGTGAAGGTCGTCGTGACGGATGCGATCAACTCTGTTCGCAAAGCGGAATGGGCGAAGGAAGCCGGCGGCTGGGCCGACATGACCCCGCTCGACGGTGTGGCCGACTCCCGCGAGGAGACCTTCGAGTTCCGTATCGACGGCACCACGGCCGCGGTCGTTATCCGAGCCACCGATGCTTTCGGCAATGTGGCGCTGACCCGAGTCCCCATCGCCCGCCGATAGTGGCCCGCGGTTTCCGCGGAGGCTCCTTGGTGCAGAGTCCGAGGTTGAGAAAAAGCAGAGAGAACCGGTTCCATTGATATTTTCCAGGAAGAACGACTTTCTGTCCGCGAGGGTGCCGCACACGCCTGCGGACCGCTGGCACATGGAATCGGTGCTGGCAGCGGCGCGCGTGGTGTTGGCATCGGGTTCCATGGTGGCGATCTATATAGATCCCACCGAACCTTCGCGCTATGCCTCGATGGCCTACGCACTGCTGGGACTTTACTTTGCGGAAGCCGTCATCGTGCTGTGGTACGTGAGGCACGGGCGATCGGCCACGAAGAACGTGCCGCCCCTCTTCTCCGGAATCGTTTATGGCGTGGACCTGCTGTGGCCGGCGGCGATCAGTTTCTTCACGGATGGCCCAAACTCGCCGTTCTTCCTGTTCGTGGGTTTCGCGTTGTTGGCCACGGCCTATCGGTGGGGACTGCGAGAGACGATCGCCGCGGGGGTGGTGAGCACGGCCTTGATGATGGCGCAGGCCCTCTTCTGTGGGCTCGTGAGCCGCGCTCTCCCTGATACTCACCAACACGGTATCCTCCGGTCCCGGTCGGCAGCTTATGGCTGCCAAACCCTCGTGGCTTGCCTACACGCCCGCCGCGCCCCCACCATGAAAGAGATTCCCCAGTGTCTATGAACGTCCGTTGCGCCTTGCTCGCGATCCTTGCCGTTGTCCCGCTTCCCGCGGCCGCCCAGACGGCCCTCCGCGACGGGGTTGTGATGGAGATGGATCGCGGCGTGGTCTACGCCCTGACTCCGAAGGGTCTCGAGGCGATCAGCACAGGTTCGGGGGCGACCCTGTGGTCGCTTCAAGGAGAGCGGAAGCCGCTGGCCGTAATCAATGACATGTTGATCACCCATGAATCGCGATCGGGTTCGACCCTGGCGCTCCGAATCCTCGATCGCACGAGTGGCGCCCTGCTGCGCGACATTTCTGCCCGCCTGCCCGCCGAGGTGACGGCGACGGTGGTGGACACGCCTGGGAAGTCCTTTCGCGTCACCGCTACGCTCTCCGGATCCGCGGTCGTGGTCTCCTGGAGCTTCGCCACAAGAACAGACCTGAACGGGCCACAGCCCTTCTCGCGGGCTCCCGAGCAGGGTACGTTCCGCGTAGACCCGGTCACCGGAGGCGTGACGGCAACCCGCGTCGAAGCCCCCCGCGATCCTGCATTTCCCGGACTCCTGGGGCAGGCCTTCCGTTCGGGTTCACTCAACGGCAGCACGCCGTCGCTTTCTGGCGGCGTGTATTCAACTGCGCAGCGCTCCCCGCTTCCCGACCGCGACCAGTTGGTGCTTCGTCGCTGGAATGCGACAAGCGGCGCCCCCCTCGCCGACATCCTGCTCTCCGAGGGCGGGCTAAGCGTTCCATATCCCTCATTCGACGGCCGTTACATCATCGCCGGCCGGGCGACCGAGCGGGCTAACGAAACTACGTGGACGCTCCATGATTCTTCGACCGGCACCCGAGTGGCGGAAATGATCGGCCGAGGCGCTCCCGGAGCGTTCGCGGTAGCGGAGCGTTCGTTGCTGCACGTTGCCTCCGCATTCGGCCATCGCGTGGGAAGCGACTGGGTTCAGGAACCATTGAAGCTTCGGACGATTTCAGTGGATTCCGGCGCGGTTTTGTGGACTCGGGAGCTCCTTGATACGGAATACCGCGGACCGATGCCCCCTCGCACACTCCAGCCTTCCCAGGGATTGCCACGTCCGGGCTCCCCGAAGCGTCCGCCCCAGTCGCCGTCGTTGGCCGCACCGTCGAAGGCCCAGCCTCCAACCCCTGCGAAGGGCCCCGCTCCCGCAGCCGTGCCTGCGACGCCAGCCCCAACGCCTGAAGCCGATCTCGCAGGGAGCCCCTCCTTCCTCGGAGTCACCTGGACTCCTCAGGGCCCTGGGCCGATCACCAAGGGCCAGGTCGAGGGTATTCCCACCGCCGACAATGCCGTCGTCGGGGCCGTCCATGCAGTAGCGCCCCATCCCACTAATCCTGACATTCTCTACGTGGGCGGCGCCAACGGGGGAATCTGGAAGACCATCAACGCCAAGGCTTCGCCCCCGGCCTGGACGCGCCTCACGGACACCCTTGAGTCCGCCTCGATCGGGGCGCTCGAATACGACCCTACCGATGCCACCCACAACACGCTGATCGCGGCCATTGCCAAGGTGAGCGCATTTGCCGGCCGCGGGGGGCCGCGGCGAGGCCTCAAGAGGACCACCGATGGGGGTGCTAACTGGACGCTGCTCCCCAGCCTGGCGGGCAAGAACATCACCGGCGTGGCCGCCCGTGGGGCCACGATAGTGGTCTCCGTCAATATCGCCGATAACTTCGCGTGTCCCGAAATCGGCGTCTTCAGGAGTACCGACACCGGAGCGACGTTTACGCAGGTGAGCGGTGGCGGTTTCGGCGGGGGCGTCGCCAACGACCTGGCTTCAGATCCGACCAACCCCGCGGTTCTCTACACCTCGTTGCGGGGCACGACCAATTGCGGCACTACCGACGGAGTGTACCGATCTGCGGACACCGGGGCCACCTGGACCAAGGTGAGCAGCGCGGCCATGGACACCCTCCTCGGGGGCTCGTCGAACGTGGAGTTCAGCGTCAACCGGTCGGGCCACGTCTACCTGGGAACGGTCACCACCCGGCCCGAGCGGCTCTCGGCTCTCTTCCGTTCCGCCGACAATGGCGCCTCCTGGACCCCGCTTGACCTTCCCACCACCACCGACGGTGGGGTTGCGTATGGCATCAACCCCGGAGGACAGGGCGCCACTCACTTCTCCATTTCGGCAGACCGCACCAACGTCAACGTGGTGTACGTTGGCGGCGACCGCCAACCAGGTGGCGGGAGTGAGGGAGGGTTTCCCAACACCCTGGGCGCCGAGAACTACACGGGTCGTCTCTTCCGCATTGACGCCTCCAAGGCGGTGGGCGCCCAGGTAAGTTCCCTGACCCATTGCGGGCCTACGCCGGCCGCAGGGTGCGGCGGGGTTCAGAGCACCAACAACAATTCGGCGCCGCACGGCGACTCGCGTGACATGGCCACCGATGCTGACGGGCACATCATCCAGGTGGACGATGGGGGCGTCTATCGCCGCACCACTCCCACCGGGCTTGGCGACTGGTTCAGTCTCAACGGCAACCTTGCCGTCAATGAGTGTCACGATGTCGGCTACGACACGGTTTCCGACATAGCGGTCTGCGGTACCCAGGACGTAGGCAGCGCCGAACAATCCGCAAAGGCAAGCGCAGTCTGGAACACGATCAACCAGGGCGATGGCGGTGACATCGCCATCGACCCGGCGACTGCGGCCGGCCGCTCCACGCGCTACTCGAGCGCCCAGAATCTGGGGGGGTTCCGCCGCCGGACCTTCGATGCCGGAGCAGTGATGCAGAGCGACGATAATCCGGCTTTGGCCGTGCAGGGCGGAGCCCCGGCTCTCGTTCCCCTTTTCGTCACGCCCGTGGTCCAAAACGCAATCACCCCCGCCCGCCTGGTGTTCTCGGGTTCCAACTTCTTCTACGAATCGCTCGACCGCGGGGACACCCTGACCCGCCTCACCGAGGCCAGCAACGAGGGCCGCGTCAATGCCATTGCCTACGGTGGTAAGACCGCGGGGAATGACAATGCCGAAATCCTCTACGCGGGCGGCGGCCCCGACGGCGACAAGGTTTACGTCAGGACCACGGCCGGCAACGCGCTCGCCGAAACCGCGACCGTCTTTCCGGGAGGCACGGTAATCGACCTGACCATCGACCCCACCGATGGCGCGAAGGTCTATGTCCTTTCGCTTGCGACGGGCGCCCAGA
>CAZFQH010000170.1:0-8359 GCA_964520805.1 uncultured Acidobacteriota bacterium
CGAACTTCGCGGTGGGCGCGGCCATCACCTACCGCAAGACCACGGGCTTCCAGGCCACTCGGCGGCTCTCCGCTTTGTGCCCCACGGCAACCAACTGCGCGACCATCGGCGCCAGCGGCTACACCGCGAACGCTGCGGTTTCCGCGACTCGTGAGGGTGCGACCTACACCGCTCGCACGTTCTCGCCCTCGGCGGCTCTCATTGCGGCCGGCGGAAACGGCAACTACCGCACCAACCGTGACGGCTACTCCAACCAGTTCAAGGGCTTCGAATTGACCATGAACAAGCGCATGTCCAACAAGTGGGGCGCGCGTGTGGCCTTCTCGCTGAACGACTGGACCGAGCACTTCGACGGCACCCCGGCCCGCGCGAACGGAAACCCTGGGTCCATCGACACCGATCCCCTCAAGAACGGCGGACCCGTGTCCGTGCTCTCCGGCGGTTCCGGCAAGGCGGCGTTCTACTCGTCCTATGTGTGGCAGCTCTACACGAACTTCATCGTGCAGTTGCCGGCTTCGTTCGACCTCTCGGCCCAGATCTTCGGCCGTCAGGGCGGCACGTTCCCGGTCAACCTCACTTTGTCGGCCGGTAGTGACGGCACGGTCCGCGCCCTCTCCGGCAACGTTGACGACAAGCGTTACGCCAACCTGTGGAACCTCGACTTCCGTCTCGCGCGGAACTCCAAGTTCGGCAAGTTGACGCTGACTCCGTCGATCGAGCTGTTCAACGCCCTCAACAACGATGTGGTTCTGGCCCGTGCCCGCAACGCGAACGCGGCGTCCTTCAACCGCATCGAAGAGCTGATCAGCCCCCGCATCTTCCGCATGGGCGTTCGTCTCTCGTTCTAAGGCGTCTCTGACGAAGCCGGCCTGACGCCGGTTTCGGTTTCGTCAAGGGCCCCGGTGACCCGTATGGTCATCGGGGCCTTTTTCTTTTTGCGGCGGTGGCCGTAATTCCAAGTCTTCGAGGGAATGTAGGCAACCCCCTGAATTCGCCCGCTGTTGGGGGGGCCGCGGCCCTTGTGGTGCCCTTGCCGACAACGCCCGGGCGGCCACCAGGGCCGCCCCTACGCTCTCAACCGCCCCCTCGGCTGCCCGCCGAACAACGACCCACGACCACAACGCATACCCGAACCGGGGGGCGTTGTTATCGTCGTCGTCCATGATGTTTGCCGCTGCCCTTGCCGCCTTGGTCCTCGCCGGGTCGCCGGACATCATTCTGGTTACGATCGATACGTTGCGTGCCGATCGCGTCGGTGCTTATGGCTCGAAGACGGGGGCCTCGCCTGCGCTCGATGCGATGGCGGCGCGCGGCGTTGTGGTTGACGAGGCCGTGGTTCAAACCCCCCAAACCCGCCCCTCGCACGCCAGCATTCTGACCGGCCTTCTCCCGTTTCAGCATGGGCTCCGCGACAACGCCTCGCCGCCCCTTCGTAAGAACCTGCCCACTCTCGCCGCCACCCTCAAGGCGTCGGGCTATGCGACCGCTGCGTTCATCGCCGCGTACCCCGTCTCCCGCGCTTCGGGCCTTGAGTCCGGCTTCGATGTCTTCGACGACCCTTTCGGGGGCGATGCGGATTTCCTCGCCGGCTCCGGTGATCGAAACGAACGGCCGGCCCGGGAGGTGGTGGATGCGGCGATCGCGTGGCTCACCCGGCCGTCCACGAAGCCGCGGTTTGTCTGGGTTCACCTGTTCGAACCCCACTATCCCTATGAGCCCGCCTCCCCATTCAAGGAACGCTTCCCAAAGTCGCCCTATGACGGTGAGATCGCCACTGCCGACCACGAACTGAAGCGGTTGTTCGACCGATACCCGGCTTCGTCCTCACGCCTCTGGGTGGTGACTTCCGACCACGGCGAGGGCCTGGGGGATCACGGCGAAGACGAACACCACCTTTTCGTCTACGACTCGACTCTGAAAGTGCCCCTCATCCTGGAAGGAGGCGGCCTGCCCCAGGGATCGCGAGTCCGCGGGCAGTTCCGAAGTATCGACCTCATGCCCACGATTCTCGACCTGGTTCGAGTGGACGCGCCCCCGGTGACTGGCGTTTCGAGGGCCGTGAACCTGCGGACCGGAGGGCGGATCCCCGATAACGAGTCGTACGCGGAGTCCTTGTATGGCGCAACGCACTTCGGCTACGCACCGGTCAGAGCCCTTCGGGTTGAGGGTTTCAAGTTCATCGATACCCCGAAGGCCGAGCTCTACCGGGTTGCGAGCGATCCCGCGGAAACCTCGAATCTCGTGGACGCGCGGGCACCTCTGGCTTCCGCCTTGCGTCAACGTCTGCGCGAACTGCATGGCGAGGATGCGGCGAAAGCCGCCGCTCCGACCGCGCTGGACCCGGCGGCGATCGAACGCCTCGCCGCTCTCGGCTACGTTGGCGCCGCTGCACCAGTGGCGCCGGTTGCAGCCCAAGACCAGGGCCTTCCCGACGCCAAGGACCGGGTGGCGCACTATCACCGCTATTCACGGGCCGTAAACGCGGCTCTGGCCGCGAGACGAAACGGGGACCCGCAAGAGGTCGTCACGGTGCTCCGGGGAGTAGCGGGGGAGTTTGGGTCCCATTACAGCGTGGCGTCCTTCCTCGGCGAGGCTCTGCTCGAGCTGCGCAAGTTCCAGGAGGCCGTTCCATATCTGACCAAAGCGCGTGACCTCTCGTCGAAGGCGGGTCCGGTGTGGGGCCGCCTCGCGGAGGCCCTCATGGGCGCTGGCCGTGCTGCGGAGGCGAAAGAGGCCATCGAGAAGGGGCTTCAAGCCTCGCCCCGGTCCACCGACTTGATCCGACTCCGTGTCGCCGTGCTCTCGCGGGAGGGACGGAACGGCGACGCCTTGGTGTTTCTGGAGAAGGCGGTCAAGGCCAATCCACGCGATGGCTTGCTGCACGCGGAGCTGGCGAACCTCCACCGGAATAGCGGCGACCTCGAAGCGGCCGAGGTCGCAAGCCGCCGGGCGGTGGATCTGCAGCCTGGCAAGGCCGACGTATGGGTCTCGCGAGGTTTGGTGCTGGGCGCACGCGACCAGAAGGATCAGGCTTCCGCGGCCTTCGTGCGGGCGCGTGACCTCGAACCCGCAAACCCCGATGCCTGGTTCTACGGCGCAGTGCTCGAACTTCAGCGTGGAGACAGCGCTTCCGCGCAGAAGTTGTTGGCAAGGGCCGAGGTGCTCGAGCCGTCGCGCCCCGGTTTGCGCGAGGTTCGTCAGGCCGTACTGTCTTCAGGAGCTTCGGTCGCGAAGCCCGCACCCGCCGCTCCGCCCGCCGGTGCCGTTCATCTGCGGCTGATTCGCGTAAATACCCGCGAAGCCGCCGACACCGTCCTGAAGCGGCTCACCGCCGGTGAGGCCTTCATGGACGCGGCGCGCGAGGTTTCGAACGATCCGTCCCGCACGCGCGGCGGCGATCTTGGATGGATGGTCCCCGAAGACCTCGCGGAGCCGTTACGTTCCATCGCCAAAGACCTCGCCCCTGGCCAGTTCTCGAATGTGATCGTCACCTCACGCGGCTTCGTACTCTTGAAGCGAGAGCGCTGATGTAATCGCGATCCGAACGCAGGCGCCCCCGCGATGCCAGGGCGGCCACAAGGGCCGCCCCTACGTTGTTGGGGGGGGGCGGCGGGCCCTTGGTCGGTGCCCTTTTTATGGGGCCTCCGCAGTTGTCGGTTCCCTTTCATGGGCCAGGCCTCCGCAGAATGTAGGGGCAGGCCTTGTGCCTGCCCTTTTTCCCCTACAGAGGCGACACATCCTTCGTGACACCAGGGCGGCCACCAGGGCCGCCCCTACGGTGCCGACATTCCAGGCTGCTGTTGAAGCCCGGAGCCTGCGGCTAAATGAAGCTTCCGTCGCCCTTGCCGATCAATATCGAGATGCTGTCTCCGCCGAGGTTGGCGGCGACCAGATCCATCCGCCCATCGCCGTTCACATCCACCGCCACGAGGCCCGAAGGCTGCGAGCCCACGGCGAAGGCGGTCGCGGCCGCGAACCCTCCGCGCCCGTCCCCGATAAGAACGGACACCGAGTTCGATCCCTGGTTTGAAACCGCGAGATCCAGATTGGAATCGCCGTTGAAATCGGCGGCGACCACGGAACGGGGCTGACCGCCCACCAAGATGCCCGTGCCGGCGGTGAAACCGCCCGACCCATCGCCGGTCAACAAACGGAGGGTGGCGGCGCCGCTTACCGACACCACGATGTCCATCCGCCCGTCGCGGTTGAAGTCGCCCATCACCAGACCGAGTGGGCGCACGCCCACCGGGATTCGCGCCTTGGCACCCAGACCACCAGAACCATCGCCCGTGAGCACCGATACATCGGCGTCTTGCGCGTTCACCGACGCGATGTCGATTAGCCCGTCACCCGTGACGTCGCCTGCAACCAAAGCAAACACGGAACCACCCACCGGAGCCGCCGATCCCTTGCGGAACGTGCCGCCCGCGTTGATATACGAGATGGCCTCGTCGGTCCCTTCGACCGCGACCACGAGGTCGGGCAGGGCGTCGGCGTTGAGGCGCGCGGCCACCAGGGCGCGCGGCTGGGACAGGCCGGTGATCACGGCCACCGCCGCGCCAAATCGACCGGCGCCATCGCCCCGAAGCAGGGAGACGGTACCGGAGCCGTAGTTCGCCACGGCCAGATCCATCAGACCGTCGCCATCAAAGTCCGCGATGGCGCCCGCGAGCGGATTGGTTCCGCCCACTTCATACTGGGCGGCCGCGATGAAACCCGCGGGGCTCTGGTTGCGCAGGATCGAAACTGTACCTGCGTTGTAGTTCGCCGTTGCGATGTCGGGGGATCCGTTGCGGTCGAGATCGGCGGAGAGCAGGAAGATGGGCTGTGATCCTACGCGGTGGGCCGATCCTCCGGCAAAGGACCCGGAGCCCGCGTTCACCAGGATGGCTATATCCGCCGAACCGAGGCTGGTTGAGATGAGGTCGGGCTGGGCGTCGCCGGTCACATCGGCCGCACTCAAGGTTTGCATGGCGGCGCGCCCGGCGATCGCGGTCCCGGTGGAGAAACCGCCCCGAGCGTCGCCGAAGCCGATGGTGATCTCGCCGGTGGTTCCGCTCGCGGTCGCCAGATCGCGGGCCCCGTCCCGGTTGAGATCGGCGGCCACGATGGTGACGGGGTTCGCGCCCACTTTGAGGAGAGTCACCGAACTGAAGTTCCCGTTCGAGGTTTGCAGCAACAAGGAAACATCGGCGGAGCCCCGGTTGCTGACCACGATGTCGATCCGCGCGTCAGAGTTGAAGTCCCCGATGGCACCTCCACTGGGCTCACTTCCAACACTGTACTGCTTTGGCGCGCCAAGGCCGGCCGCCCCCGCGTGCATGTAGACCCACACCCGGCCCGCGTTGCGGCTGCCCACGACCAGGTCGGTACGTCCATTGACGTCGAGGTCGCCCGCCTCCATGAACGAGATATCGACCGGAGAGGAGACTGTCGAGTCGGAGGCAAAGCTGAAATCGCCGTCGCCGCGAAGAATTCCAATGGACGTAGCCCCCGCGTAGGCGATGGCGAGGTCGGGAATCGTGTCGGCGTCCCAGGTGCCGATCGCCATCGCGGTGGGCACCCCGGAGCCGGTGAGCGCGATCGTACGCGCGAGGGTGAAAGACGTTCCGTTCCCCGCGAGCACCGTGATCGTGCGGCTATCGCGGTTGAGCGCCACCAGATCGTTGGTTCCGTCGAGGTTGAGGTCGACGGAACTTAGGGCCACTGGAGTCAGACCGGTCGGGAAGTCCAGGGTCTGGATGAACGCTCCCGAACCATCTCCCAGGATCACGGTGATCCGATTTCCGACCGAGTCGGCGACCGCGAGGTCGGTCTTCGAGTCTTTGTTCCAGTCTCCCGTCACCACCGCCACCGGCTGGCTGACCCCCGCGGTGATCGCGGGCGGGAGCTGAACCGAGTGACGCTGAAAAGATCCGACCTGGGCGCTCGCGGCAGCCGCCGCCGCGATCAGCAGCGGGGAAGCGAGAACCGCGAACCTCACTGAATCGTCACCGAAGCCGTCACCGAACCGGAAGCGCCGCCGTCGGTCGCCACGGCAAAGGACAGGCTCACGAGAGCCTCGCGCCCGCCATTCGGCAGGGTGTAGTGGAACGTAAATGGAATGGCCATGCTTCCGTTGACATCGATGCGGTTTCCGGGTGCGCGTACGTCAAATCGGAACGACTCATCGGTGCCGGTGACCGGCGTGATGACGATGCCGCCCGACGACTGCTGCAGGTCGGTCGTGATCGACCGGATGGTGAGCGGGGTCGTATTGGTGTTTGTCACCGTGACCACGAAGGAACCGCTCCACGTGTACGCGGCCTCGCCGGACGCGGAAGCGACTACCGGATTCGGGTTCGCGGTCGCCGTCACCGTCGCGGCCGCGGCAGTGGTCGTGGTTTCGGTCGGGGTTGTGGTGGTGTCATCGCCACAGGCGCCGCTGAAAACAACCAGGGCCGGAAGGATCCAGCGCGAAAAACGTGAGGACGCAGTCATGTTGTCTTGTGATCTCCAGTGGGGTGGCGTGCCGCTAAGGGGAAAAGGGCACCTAAGTCCACCTCTTGGAGGACGATACACCGGCCGCGGTGTCGGCCTGTAGCCGTCTTGGCGTACGGCCGGGGATTCCCTTCTCGTTCCCTCGCCGAGGAGCGGAACCACCGAGGTCTGCCAAGCAGACGATCAGTCGGCTTCGATGATCCGCAGCGTGCGCATCGCCTGCATGGAGATCTTCGCGGCGACCAGGGAAGCGATGGCGGAAAACGCCACCGCGGCTGGCGAGTCCGGGGCGGCCACAACGACCGGCTTCCCTTCGTCGCCCCCGCTGCGCACTCGGGTGTCGATCGGGACATCGCCGAGAAGAGGAAGTTTCAAGTCCTTGGCGAGGCTCGCCCCCCCGCCCTTGCCGAAGATCTCCGTGCGCTCGTTGCAGTGCGGGCACGCGAAGTAGCTCATGTTCTCGACCACACCCAGGACCGGGATGTTGAGCTTCTGGAACATCATGATCGCCTTGCGCACGTCGGAGACCGAGACACCCTGAGGCGTCGTGACCACCACCGCACCCGCCACACCCACACTCTGGGCCAGCGAGATCGCCACGTCGCCGGTGCCCGGAGGAAGGTCGACGAGAAGATAGTCGAGTTCGCCCCAGGCCACGTCGCGCATGAACTGCTGGACCGCGCTGTGAAGCATCGGCCCCCGCCAGATCACCGCCTGATCCTTGGGAACCAGCATGCCGATCGAAAGCGCCTTGATTCCATGCGCCATGGGCGGAATCATCTTCTGGTCGGCCGTGAGTTCGATGGTGCCCGGCTCCATCTCGATGCCCAGCATTTGCGGCAGGTTCGGACCGTACACATCCGCGTCCATCACTCCGACCCGCGCGCCCTTCTGAGCCAGTGCGATCGCGAGGTTGACGGTCGTGGTCGATTTGCCGACGCCACCTTTGCCGGCACCCACCGCGACGACGTTCCGAATGCCCGGGATGGCCTGCGAAGTCATTCCGCCGCGAGCGCGCACCTGGGCCGTCATGTTGACGGAGACCGAAGTGACGCCGGGCAGCGCGCCGATGAGGGCTTCGGCCTGGGCCTTCATCTGATCCTTGACCGGACAGGCGGGGGTGGTCAGTTCGATCGAGAAGCCGACCGAGCCGCCGCTGATCTTGATGTCTTTGATGAAGCCGAGAGTGACGATGTCCTTGTGGAGGTCGGGATCCTGAATCGCTTTGAGGGTGTCGAGGATGGTTTCAGAAGTGAGTGCCATGTTTCCTTAATTATCCGCGAGGGCTTCCTCGACGGCTTTTTGCAGTCCTTCAAACTTGCCGGGCGGCGAGCCCAGAATCTTCTTCAGAATCTGACCCTTCTTGCCGATCACGAACGTGGTGGGGAAGCCGGTGGTGGCCTTGTACTTCCCGAGAAGTTCGTCGTCACCGAGGAGCTGGGTGTAGGCCACCTTCGTCGTCTTCAGGAACTGCTCGATCTCGCTCGGTTCTCCCGAGTCGAAAATCACGCCCACCATCTCCACACCCTTCGACTTGTTCTTCGCGTAGAACTCCGTGTACTCGGGAATCTCTTTGATGCAGGGAGCGCACCAGGTAGCCCAGAAGTCCACCACCACCACCTTGCCCAGGTACGAAGCGAGGGAGGTCTTTCCCCCAGCCATATTCGGCAGTTCGAAGGCCGGAGCCTGGGTGTTGATCTGCGCGGGGGGAGCGCCGCAGCCGACGCCAATGAGGAGAGCGGAAATGGCGATCAGAGGGCGCGTCAAGAGCATCCGGTGATTATAGCGACCACGCCTGATCGGGCCGTTTCTGACGCATTTCGCGCTTGGCCCGAGGCCAGGCTGGCGTTCTAGTAGGGGCGGCCCTCGTGGCCGCCCT
>CAZFQH010000171.1:0-8329 GCA_964520805.1 uncultured Acidobacteriota bacterium
GGTTCATGGTCTTGGAGCCTATTGGGAGATGAGGAGGTTGGCAGCTGGAAGTGAGGTTTTCAACGGGCTATCCACCTAGTTCCAATACTGTTTAGATAGATATCATTCGAGGTATTGGGTCGCAGGACAGGTTAATCGGATCGTCTCATTTCCGAATGTGGCCCTCACTCATTTTTCGTTTCACGCCACGTGAATTGCGCTTGCCACGACTTGTCACGGCTCGTTCGGAGGCGGTTTCCTTAGAGCCCTGCGAAGACGCGCGGTGGTGCGAAGGGCACCCACAAGGCCCGCGGCACCCCAACAGCGGACGAGTTCAGGGTGGGCGCCCCTGCGTCACCGCGGATTGCCCCGAAGGGCGCCCACAAGGGACAAGGGGCAGCCCCTACGTTGTCAGGGTTGTAACGACGGCTGGCGCGAGAGGGTGCGCGCGACCGCGTCGCTCCATCCCGCGTAGAGGGATTCGCGTTTCGCCTCGTCCATGGCGGGGGTGAAGGTGCGATCGAGCGCCCAAAGCCGCTCGACGTCGTCCTGGTCCGCCCAGACCCCGGTGGCGAGTCCGGCGAGGTAGGCCGCACCCAGGGCGGTTGTTTCCGCGACCACGGGCCGCAACACCCGCGCGCCCAGGATGTCGGCCTGGAACTGGAGCAGCGCGCCATTGCGGGTGGCGCCCCCGTCCACGCGGATCGATTCGAGGGCCAGGCCCGAGTCCTTGCGCATGGCTTCGATGACATCGCGGGACTGGTACGCGATGGAGTCCACCGCCGCCCGCGCGATGTGGGCCCTGGTCGTGCCGCGGGTAAGACCGAAGATGGCTCCGCGCGCGCTGGAGTCCCAATAAGGAGCGCCCAGGCCGACGAATGCGGGAACCATATAGACGCCGTCACTGTCCGGAACGCTGCCCGCGAGGGTTTCGACTTCGCCGGACGTTGCGATGATCTGCAGAGAATCGCGCAGCCACTGCACCACCGCGCCGGCGATGAAGACCGAGCCCTCGATGCCGTAGGTCGTCTTGCCTCCGATGCGCCAACAAACGGTGGTGAGCAGGCCGTTCTTCGAGGCCTTCGGTGTGGAGCCCGTATTCATTAAGAGGAAGCAGCCCGTTCCGTAAGTGTTCTTGGCCTCTCCCGGCTTGAAGCAACATTGTCCGAAGGTCGCCGCCTGCTGGTCGCCTGCGATTCCCGCGATGGGGATGCGGGAGCCGAAAAGAGCTTCGTCGGTTTCGCCCACGATGCCGCTCGAGTCGACAATTTTGGGCAGCATGGCGCGGGGAACCCCCATGATCTTCAGTAGCTCGTCGTCCCATTCGAGCGTTTCCAGATCCATCAGCAGGGTGCGCGAGGCGTTCGACACGTCGGTCACGTGCGAGCGGCCGGAGGTGAGACGCCAGATCAGGAAGGAATCGACGGTGCCGAAGAGGATGTCGCCGCGCTCCGCGCGTTCCCGCAGGCCGTCGATGGTCCCGAGCAGGTGGGCGATCTTGGTCCCCGAGAAATAGGCGTCGAGCACCAGCCCGGTCTTTCGACGGAACAGCGGTTCGTGACCCTCGGCCTTCAGGCGATCACAGACCGGGGCGCTCACCCGGCTCTGCCACACGATGGCATTGGCGACCGGTCTTCCCGTGGCGCGCTCCCAGAGAATGGTGGTCTCCCGCTGGTTTGTGATGCCGATGGCCGAGATCTTCGGCACCGCGGCGCGGGTGATCGCTTCGCGTGCGGTTTGCAGCTGGGTCTGCCAGATCGCTTCGGGATCGTGCTCGACCTCGCCCGGGCGGGGATAGATCTGCTCGAACTCGATCTGCGAGGTCGCGAGCGGAAGCCCCTCGCGGCCAAACATGATCGCGCGGGATGAGGTGGTGCCCTGATCGAGGGCGAGGACGGCGGGTTTCGACATTTGTAAGATCTCCGTAAGGTCCTTGGGGCCGTCCGCCTAGATTTCGACGCGCGCTTCCGGGTCGAGAGCGAGTATCGAAGACGTCAACTCCACCGAAGCGCGCTTGCTGCGCATGAGGTCGTAGTCGTAGCAGACCACGACCGTGCGGGCCTCGGCCACGACCCGCTCATCCGCTTTCGCCCGCACCGCGTATTCAAGCACCAGCGACGATCGCTTGATCTGCGCGGTCCGCACGAACACGTCCAGATGCTCGCCGTAGCTCACCGGCGACCGATAGTCGATTTCGGTGCGGGCCAGGATCATGTCGATGAGGGCGCCCGACATGATGCCGGGGCCGGGCTCGTGCGAAGCGCCGCCGGGGGCGGGAGGCCCCACGTGGATTTTCTGGCCGGTGACGCGAATCCAGTATGCGATACGCGCGGTCTCGATCCACTTCAGGTACACCACGTTGTTCACGTGGCCCATGGCGTCGAGGTCGCCGAAGACCGCTTCCGCGGCGTGGGAGAAGTGGTACCCTTTCAAAGGATCTTCTTGCCGAGCAGCGAGCAGAGGAGTTCGACCCCGAACCGGGCGGTCTGATTGGCACGGTCGAGAACCGGGTTCACTTCCACCAGTTCGACCGAAGCCACCCGATTGGTGTCCGCGAGCATTTCCATGGCTAGATGCATTTCGCGATACCCGATGCCGCCCGGGCTGGGCGTGCCCACACCGGGGGCTTCCTCGGGATCGACGGCGTCGAGATCGATACTGACATGGATGCCGGAAGTGCCGTTCAGCGCGCGCTGGATCGCTTCCTCCATCACCGAACGCATGCCGCGCTCGTCGAGGTGACGCATGGTGAACGCGCCGATGCCGACCTGGGCCACATTTGCCCGCTCCTTGATGTCGACCGCGCGCAGGCCGATGATGGCCGCGCATTCACCGTCGATCATGGGGCCCTTGCCGTCGTAAATGGAGAGAAGGTCCGGGGCGCCGAGGCCCAGACAGACCGCCATGGGCATGCCGTGGATGTTGCCGGTGGGGGAGGTGTGCTCGGTGTTGGCGTCGGCATGAGCGTCGAACCACACGAGACCCGGCTTCTCCTTCCGCTTCCGGAAATGCCGCGCGACTCCTGCGATCGTGCCCATGGCGATCGAGTGATCGCCGCCGAGGACGACGGGCAGGACGCCTTCGTCCATAGTGCGGGTGACCACGTTGCGCAACGTGATGCACGTGGCGCGGATCTCCTTCAGATACTTGAGCCTTGGGTTGCCCGGGTGCCGGGTCTCTGCCACTTCCGCCTCGATGTCGCCGTGATCTTCCACCACGATGCCCAGAGCGCGCACCGCGTCGTGGATTCCCGCCACGCGGAACGCGGAGGGGCCCATATCGACGCCACGGTGGCCGGCCCCCAGATCGAGGGGAGCGCCGATGATGCGGATCTTCTTCCGTGCGGGCTTGCGAGGGGCCATGGGGGTTTTGCCTTTCTGGCTATTTGGTTTTCGGTCGCCTAATCTACCCTTGAATGAGTTGGTCAGGGTGAGACAATCTCTCGTGCCAGGCGCCGCGTCGATCGGAGTCGCACGAGCCGCGCTGCGGGTGCTGGTAGCGCTCACTTTGGGAGCCTCGGCCTGGGCAGGCTCGCTGCCTCCGAGATACCGCTTCAAGACCCTTGAGGCCGGTCGGGTGCGGGTGCATTTCCACACCGAGGTCGCTCTTCCGGCTCGCCGGGTTGCCGCTCTGGCCCTGGAAATTCTGCCCCGCCTTGAAGAGCGGTACAAGGTCCACGTGCCGAGCCTCGACGTGGTGGTTCACGATGCGAGCGATTCGCCCAATGGCCTCGCCACCGCCTTTCCTTATTCGTTTGTCGAGATCCGGACCGCGTCTCCGGATGGCGCCGACTCCGGCCCGACCGAGTCCTGGCTGCGCATGGTGGTGACCCACGAACTCACTCACATTGCGCACATGGAACAGGCGGGGGGGCTTTACGGTCTTGGTCGGCGGGTCTTCGGCCGCGCTCCGTTCCTGTTTCCGAACGCCCTTCAGCCGACGTGGTTCATCGAAGGGCTGGCCGTCCGGGAAGAGACGCGGGGCACCGCCTTTGGCCGAGGGCGCCACACGTTCACGAAGATGGTGGTGGACGAGGCCGCGCGCGCCGGCGGGCTTGGAAGAATCGATCAGGCCACCCTGGGGCTGGACCTTTGGCCTTTGGGGAACGCGGCCTATTTGTTCGGCGAGGAGTTTCTCCGCGTCATCGAGAGGGAACACGGTGAGGACGCTCCCAGGGATCTGGCGGCCTCCCACGCTCGCTCGCTCAGGCCCTATCTCGACGGAAGGACCTTCCGGGAGACCCTCGATATCGACCTTGCCGCCTCGTGGCGCGCCTTCGCCAGGGACCGGGCGGTCCCGCTGCCCCGCGATGATTCACCCGTCCTTCTCACTCGGCGCGGTGCGATCCAGACTTCTCCGCGCCTCGCCCCGGACCGATCGCAGCTCGCGTACTTCAGCCGCACGCTCGACCGGATGGGTGAAATCCGGCTGATGAACCTCGACGGCTCGAACGACCGCGCCATCACCAGGAGCCTCTCCGGCCGGGCGCTGTCGTGGTCCCGTGACGGCCGCTTCATCGTGTTCGACGAAGCCGACCTGGTCGACAAGTTCGAATGGCGGTCTGATCTGCATCGCATAGACGTCGCGACCGGCGGGCGGACTCGCCTCACTCGCGGTCTTCGCGCGAGCGATCCTGATGTGGGCCCGGCTACGGCCGGGTCGAAAGCGCCGATCGTATTCGTGCAGCGTTTCGCGGATCGTTCGGAGTTGTCTTTGCTGGCCGAGGGAGGGAAAGCCCGTACCCTCACCTCGTCCCCGCCTGGTGCCGAGTGGTCGCACCCGCGGTTTTCGCCTGAAGGCGATGGCATCGTGGCCTCGCGCCTGCTCGGAGGTTTCTCGGATCTCGTTCTCGTGGACCCGTCGCATGGCGAGATCACCGCGCTTTTGAGCGATCGGGCCCTCGACGCTGAGCCTTCGTGGGCTGATGATCGGACCATCATCTTCCGATCGGATCGGGAGGGCGAGTCCTTCCGCCTTTATCTGCTCGGTCGGGACGGCTCCAACCTCCGAAGGGCGGCAGGACTTCCCCAAAACGCGTTCGGGCCCGAGGTCGACCTAGAACGGAAGACGGTTTTCTTTGCCCACTACTCGGCCCAGGGTTATGACCTCGCGACCGCGCCGTTTCTCGAGGGTGGCGCCGCCGCTTCGTATGTCGATCCCTTTCCGCCCAACACCGAGGAGCCTCCGCCGTTCGAAGGGCCTGAGCGGGACTATCGGTTGTGGCCCTCCCTTCGGCCAAGGTTCGCGACACCCTTCGTCGAGGTCGTTGAGTCGGAGTGGCGCCTGGGTCTTGCCACTGCCTCGATCGATCCGCTGCAGCGGGTTGCTTACGGCCTCGCCTCCAGCTGGGGAACCCGGGTGGGTAAGGCGAACGCTCTCGGCTATTTCCGATATGACCGATTCACACCGACGTTCTCCGCTCTGGCGCGGATCGAGTCGTCGCCCATTCAGGGCGGCGACGGCGTTCGCGACCTGAAGGAAGGCCGCGTGTCCGTTGATTTTCCGCTCGAACGAAGTGGCTACCGCACCCAGAGTCTCGGCCTCACCCTGCGACGGCGACACGAGTCGGCGGCGCGGGTGGCCTTGGAGACGGGTGTGCTCGCGGTGGGATGGCAGCTTGATTCGACTCGGACCTTTCCCATGTCGATTTCCCCTCAGGATGGATTCCGCCTGCGGGTTTCGGTGACCCGCGAGATGAAGGCGCTCGGAAGCGCTTTGGATTTCGGGAAGGCGCAGATCGATGCCCGGGCCTACACCCGCGTCGGCAAAACCGTGATCGTGTCCCGGGTCGGTGGGGGCGCCACCTTCGGCGCGCGCGCGCCGAGCAGCGCGTTTGCGGTCGGCGGACTCTCGAGTCCCGCATTTCTTGATCCCGCGGGAGACGAACCCGCGGTGCTTCGCGGCTATAAAACCCCCGATGGGTCGGAGGTCTCCCGCTACGGCCGGAGGCTCGCCTTCGCCAACGTGGACTGGCGGATTCCCCTCGGGCACCCGCAGCGCGGTTTTCGAGCCCTGCCCTTTTTCCTTCGTCACCTGCACCTGACCGCATCGGTCGATGCCGCGGTCATTGGCGCGCGAACCTTGAATCTGGACCGCGCGCGGGTTGGAGCCTCGATCGGGATCGGCGCCGACCTGTTTCTGGCCCACCGGATCCCCGTGACTCTTCTGGGAGGCGTTGGCCGCGGACTGACCCGCGACGGCGTGACGACACCCTGGTTCTCCATCGGCTTCCCCTTCTGAGAGGATGAAGGGATCAGATGAGGCTATCGATGCGCCGCCGTCGTGAGCGCGAAGACCTGTCGGACGAGAGTTCGAAGAAGAAGAAGTCCAGGATCGAACGCCTTCGCGAGGTCTTGCCTCTGGCCTGGACGTTGCTGAAACCCCGCCTGCCCGCTTTGAGCCTGGGCCTGGTTCTCATACTGATCTCCCGCGCCGCGGGGCTGGTGTTGCCTTCGAGCGCGCGGGTCTTCGTCGATGACGTGGTGACGGGTCTCCAACCCGAGAAGATGAACCAGGTCTTCCTCGCGGTGTTCGCGGCGGCGGTCGTCCAGTCGATCTGCGCCTACCTCCTGTTCCGCGTGCTCACGGTACGGACCATCGAACTGGTGGCCGACCTGCGGGCCCGCGGGATCGCGCACCTGATCGGCCTCGCCATTCCCTTCTTCGACCGAAATCGCACGGGCGCTCTGATGCCGCGGGTTCTGCACGATATCGAGACACTGCGCATCCTGATCGGCTCCGGTTTCATCGAGTTCGCGGGCGGGGTGTTTTTCGCGGCGTTGTCGGCGGCGTACATGTGGACGGTCTCGCCCCGGCTGACTCTCATCGCCCTTGTCGCCCTGGTCGCGTTCATTGCCCTTCTCGCCTGGGCCTTCTGGGGAGTGGCTGGGGCCTATGCCGAGAGGGCCAGGCTCCTCGCGGAAACGAGCGGCCGCCTGAGTGAGACCCTTTCCGGGATCCGCGTGATCAAAGCCTACCGGGCGGAGGAGCGCGAGAGCTCGGCCATGACCTCTTCGATCATGGCCATTCGCGACAACGCCATCGAACTCGCGATGAACAACTGGAAGTTCTCGTTCTGGAGCACGGTTTTGTTGAGCGCTCTCGGCCTGTCGCTCATGTTCATGGGCCTTTCGGAAATTCGGGAAGAGCGGCTCACCCTCGGCGGCTTCACCACCTTCGCCCTTCTGATGGGTTTCCTGAGCGGGCCCGTCTACATGGCCGTGGCTCTGGCCGGGCAGTTTGTCGACGCCCTCGTCTCGATCGAGCGTCTGCAGGAGATCCTCGACGAACCGAGTGAAGCGAGTGCCGTCGTCGAACCCGCGCGGTCCACGTCCGTCAAACCCTCAGACGTTCGCGGACACGTCCGATTCGAGGGGGTGTCGTTTGGCTACCGGCCGATGGAGCCCGTGCTCAAGGAAATCGACTTTGAGGTGATGCCTGGATCGGCCACGGCATTGGTGGGCCCCTCGGGTGCGGGCAAGTCCACCATCATGGGCTTGCTCGCTGCCTTCTATCAGCCGCAGAGCGGTCGGATCCTGCTGGATGGCCGCGACATCGCGTCGATTGGCCTCTCCGACTACCGGGCCAATCTGGGTGTCGTCTTTCAGGACACCTTCCTATTCGACGCGACTCTTCGCGAGAACATCTTCTTCGCGCGGCCCGACGCCACGGAGAGCGAATTTCAGGCGGCCTGCCTCTCGGCTCACGTGGACGAATTCGCCCTGCGCTTTGCGCTTGGCTACGAAACCGTGGTGGGCGAGCGAGGCGTGCGGCTGTCGGGCGGACAGAAACAGCGGGTGGCGATCGCCCGGGCCTTCCTGGCCAACCCGAGAATTCTCCTCCTTGACGAAGCCACCTCGAATCTGGACACCGAATCCGAGACCCTGATTCAAACCGGTCTTGAGAAGCTGCTGCCGGGACGCACGACTCTGGTGATCGCGCACCGGCTCTCGACCATCCGCTCCTGCCATCAGATTCTCGTGCTCGACCACGGCACGATCCTTGAACGGGGGAGCCACGAGGACCTGCTGCTTCACGGTGGCCGCTATGCCTCGATGCTGCATCAGCAGGTGCTGACAACCAGCCCTCGCTAACAACAATACGACCATTCGATGAGTCTTGGCTCTTGTGGTACCTGATCATCCGAGGCGAGCCAAGGCCGAATTCAGGGGTGGGGTTTGGGGTTACAGGGCGGCCACCAGGGCCGCCCCTACCCTCCGGATTCGGCTATAGAGACTGGCGATCGCGGCACCTGATCAAACCCGAGGCGAGCCAAGGCCGAATTCACTTCGGCCGCAGGGGTGGGGTTTGGGGTTACAGGGCGGCCACCAGGGCCGCCCCTACCCTCCGG
>CAZFQH010000172.1:0-8311 GCA_964520805.1 uncultured Acidobacteriota bacterium
GGGCTGGAGGAGCGGCTGGTGCCGTAGTGGCAGCCGGCGCCGGAGCGACTTTCGGGGCAGGGGGAGCCTGAAGCACCTCCGGGGCTTCCGAGGTGGGACGCACGGACGGAATCGGCGGAGCGGTCGGCGGAGCGGTCGGGACCGAAGACAGCGTGGGCTGGGGGCGGATCGCGACGCGGGCCGGCTCAGGCGCCGCTGGAGGTTCGGCGGGGGGCGATTGCGCGAACAAGAGGGATGGGGAAAGGCTTATCAGAGCGAGGGGCAAAACTGATCTTGGGTTCATGGTTGGGGTTTCTCCTGGTGAGATTCGGGTCCTGCTGAAAGTGTGGGAACGGAAAGAGGTGCAATCTGGATCGGCGGAATCACGATCGTCTCGGAGTCGAGCGTTTCCGCGACCAGGGGCTCGGGGCTCTCTAATGAGACGATCACAATACGAGGCAGGCCCTCGTACGGCTCCGACATGGCCGTCGCCGGCCTCGCCATTGGAGCCTTTGGCCTATCGGCCAGTCGAGTCGCCATCGTTGACGTGGACGTGGACGTCGAGGTACCACTCGCGGCCGGGCTCGCTTCCGACTGAACGGATTCCGGCACGGGACTCGACTGGGTGATCGGCAAGGGCCGTACCGACACCGGCCCGCGACCTCTCCACGCAAGGGCCATCCCCACGACCAGCACCGCGGCGGCGGCCAGGAACCACTGCGGCATTCGAGATGGTCGCGGCACGTCGAGGGCCCAGCGCACCGATTTCGCGTTCACACGACGCGGCTCCTCGGCGGCAAACGCGGCCATAACCTCGTCGATCTGAACCTCGATGTCGAGACGGTCGGGCCCTTCGGGCATCTTGGGTTTCTCGGAGTTCATCGGGCCGCGTCCAGCAGAGTGGCGCGCAGCATCGCTCGCGCTTCGAAGACCCGGCTCTTGATCGTGCCTTCGCGCACGCCCATCAATTCCGCGATCGAGGCGTAGTCGAGGTCGCCCGCACTTGCGAGCAGTAAGGTGTCACGAAGATTCTCAGGCAGGCGAAAGATCTCGCGGCGAACGCGGGCATGGACCGAGGCAGCGAGGGTCTTCCGCTCGGGGTCGGCGGCAAGCGACGGTAGTTCCACCGCATCCGGTTCATCAAGATGAAGAAAGCTGCGGAAACGTCCACGGCGGCGCTGGTCCATCGAGCGGTTCCACGCGATCTTCGACAGCCACGTCCGCAACTGGGAATCCCCCCGGAAGGTATCGAGCTTGCGATAGGCGGTAATGAAGGTTTCCTGGGTCACGTCCTCGGCGTCCTCACGGTTGCGGAGCGCGGCCAGCGCGGCGCGGAAGACGGCACCCTTGTGGCGCTCGACGATTTCGTCGAACGCCGTGGAGTCCCCTTCGCGAGCCCGCTGGACGCGCTCCTCATCGGTCACACATCCAATAGACGGGTCCACTCGGACCGAGGTTGGCACAATTCGCCGAAGCCGGGCTCCGAAGGGGCTGGGGGGGGCCGGAACCTCGAAGGCGCGACCGCCGCTTTAGTGAACGGGCCGGGAGACCGGTTTCTTCCGGTGCCGCAGCCGGAACCGCAACGCCTCGGCGACCACACCCAACCCGTAACGGACACTCCTCGAGAAGCTGATCGACGAGGCCTCGTCGAAATAGCGGGTCGGACAGGAGATCTCCCCAATCCTGAAGCCCTCGGCCAGAACCTGGTTCAGGATCTGATTGTCGAAGACGAAGTCGTCCGAGTTCTCCTGCCAGGGTACGCTCTCAAGCGCGTGACGTGAGAAGGCGCGGAAACCCGTGTGATACTCGGAGAGCTTGGCCCCGGTAGCGAGGTTCTGAAAGAGGGTGAGAGCCCGATTGGAAATGTACTTGTAGAGCGGCATTCCCCCGCCCAGGGCGGTTCCGCCCAGGATGCGCGAGCCGAGGGCCACATCGTATTCCCCACTCGCCACCAGCCAGGCGAGGGCGGGGACGAGGCGTGGCGAATACTGATAGTCGGGATGAAGCATGACGATGACGTCAGCGCCCGAGGCCAGAGCGGCGGTGTAGCAGGTCTTCTGGTTCCCTCCGTACCCACGATTCTTCGGGTGCCGGATTGTGGTGAGCCCGAGTTCGCGAGCGAGGGTTTCAGTGTCGTCCTGGCTGGCGTCATCGACCAGGATGAACTCATCCACGAAGCCGGGCGGAACCGAGGTGATGGTTGAGCGGAGGGTCTTGCCCGCATTGTAGGCGGGCAGAACGACCACGATTCTCTTGCCGATCAGCATGAGGTCGCTACTCTAATGGCTCCCTCTTCCGTTCCGGGGGTACCCGCGGGATTCCGTGGCCCGAGGGCGACGGGCGGTTCTCAGGGACGGTCGATGGCCTTCCGGGCCAGTTGGAGGGCTTTGTCGAGAGCCGCCTCCGCCTGTGCCTTGACGTCGGGCTCGACTCCCACGCCTTCCCAGTTGGTGCGCGTGATGGGGTTCATCGCTCGCTGGAAGGGCACCCCCACGACAAACCTGTCGTTGATCCGGTGAGGGCGAACCGGGTGCGCACCTCCGCCGGTTGTCTCGCCGACGATGGTGGCGCGCTTCAGGCTCTTCAGGTTGTAGGCGAACTCTTCGGCGCCCGAGAAACTGTAGGAACTGGTGAGCACGTAAATCGGAAGATCGGCGCGGAACTTTGTCCCGGGCACATCACCGGTCCAGAACTCAGCCACCACTTTGCCGGTACGGTCGACCATGCTGTTGAGGTGGGTTCGCGTTTCAAAGAAGTAGCTCGTGATGTGCCGGATCATCGCCGGCGACCCGCCACCGTTGTGACGTAAGTCGATGACCAGGGCGTCGACGTTCCGGAGAAAAGCCAGAGCCGCATCGGCGGTTTTCATCGCTTCGGGCGAGTCATGAAAGAGGTCAAGCCGCAGGTAGCCGATGTTCCCGTCCAGATGTTCCACTTTCTTGAATGCGAAGTTGGCGCGGCTCGCTTCGTCCCCCTGGGGTGTCAGATTCACACCTCCGCCGCCCGGACCCTCGGGTTGGAAACGGACACCAAGGTGCCGGTCCTTGCTTACCGATCGGAGGTCTTCGGTCAACCGGGCGGCGATCGCCGCCTTGCCGGTGAGTGCGTCGTAGTCCCCCGCCTTCAGCGCGGCGCGGACCTTCTCGGCCAGCTTTCGCGCTACGTCCGGAAAGACGTAGTCACTCGCGAGGACCCGGGCCACACCCTCGACGAGTTCGGCCCGGTCGGCCGAGGACATCTCCCGATTCGACGCCGCGAGAGGAGGGCCGAAAGTGGCCACACCGATGCTCTCCAGCCGCGCTTCCTCCCGGGCGTCCATGTTGAACTCGATCTCCATCTCGCCACTGGTCGCGGAGCGGACGGCAATGACGACCTGGGCTTTAGTGTCACGAACAACTCGCGTGGGTTTGAGGACGCCAAAGCGCTCACGCAGTCCGCGCGTCCGTTGGATCCGTTCGTCGATCTTTACTGCGTCGAGCGCTGCCGCCGTGCGGAAGTTGGTCTCGAACTCCCGGTGGCGGCGTCGGATCCGTTCTCCATCATGAGAAAGAAAGCCGCGGCCGCCTTCCCTCCTGGACTATTCGGGAATGTGAAGGTTGCGGCATCGGCGGGCAGGCCCTGCACTAGCGCCGTGGGCCGGGCCGAGGCGCTCATGGGTACCACGAGAGCGAACACCGGAAGGAGAAGGAGTCGGCAATTCAAGAAAGTGATCCCTGGGGTTGGAGGATGGGTCGAACAAAGGCGTCGTGATGTTCAGACGCGCGACCACTGGCCCAGGTCGGCCCTTTCGAAGAGAAAGCCCTCGCGCGCCGGCTCGGCGAGAGCCCGTCGAAACAACGAAGGCCGTCGTCCAGCGGAACGGCTCGCTACTTCCGCTGGAAGGCGCCCTTGACCAGATCCGGACTGAAGAAGTTCCCGGCATCCCCCTCGGCCGCGTACCGATACAGGGCTGCCGCGTAGATTCCCGCCAAAGTCGAGCTGACGAGAGCCAGTCCCATCAGGCTCACAATCGTCCCGACGCCCACCACCGCCATCAACAGACCAGACTCGGTCATGGCCGCAGCGATGAACAAGGCGATGCCCCCAAGAATGGTTCCGAAAGACAGCAGGCCGAAGACCGCACCCATGCCGGCGTTGCCCGCGATCTGCTCGCCCCAAGTCTTACGCAGATACTCGGAGCTTCGTTTCACTGCGTCGATCGGGCCGATGTTCTCGGCGGCCAGGACCGGAACGACAAGAAAGGTGGCGACGTTCCAGGCGATGCCCACCAGGGAAACCACGATCTTGCCGAGGGCCCCGCTGCGTTCGGAGATGGCGCGCAGGATCATGCCGATGGTCGCCGCGATGAGGGCGTAACCCATGATGGGGCCGATCCTCGCGGTAGCGATACGGAACCCGTCAGAGACCGTGGGGTCCCCGCCGCGAAGTCGAATCAGCGCCGCACCCACAAGAGCCGTGTTGCAGAAGAAGATGACGAAGTACTGGACCACGTAGAAGAGGAAGCCCACGATGTAGCCCGCGAGCGGGATGCCGGAGTCGGCGAGAGCGGTGGAGTCGAAGAGCCCTGCCAGCACGCTCGGCACCGCGAAAGTGATGAGCACCAGCACCGACAACACAAAGGAGATGATCGGAAAGAGCATCAGTTCCTTGTCGGCCTGAAGCACGGCGGCGCTGGCCTTGACCAGCGCCCAACTGTTGGAGATACGTTTGAACATGGGGGCCCTCCTGGGGAAAGTTTGTCCGTCCAGATGGGCGCGACTATATCGGCTTCCGCAACCGCCAAGGGCGGGAGCGAGAGGAAGGCACCATGGCGATCAATATAGCGACGGCCACCGAACGCCGTCATCGCGACGAAGGGAGCCATTCGCGTCCTCGGACATGACATCGGTGAAGGGGACGCGCTCGAGGCGAAGAGGGCGATCGGCGTTCTGCCCGAAGACATGGCGCTCGCGGAAGGACTGTCGGGGCCTCAGTTCCTGCGCTTCGTCGGGAGGCTCCACGGGCTCGATGACCGGAGCATCGACCGGCGGCGGGAAGAGTTGTTCGAACTGCTCGACCTGAGACCGGCGCAAGGCGGGCTGATCCTGGACTACAGCTACGGGATGAAGAAGAAACTGGCCCTGTGCGCGGCCCTGCTGCATGCGCCGCGCGTGCTGTTCCTCGACGAGCCGTTTGAAGGGATCGATCCTGTGACCAGCCGCACGATCAAGGACCTGCTGGGCGGGCTCAGGCGGCGGGGCGTAACCCTGCTGCTGACCTCCCATGTACTCGAGATCATCGAGCATCTGTGCCCGCGGATCGCCATCATCGACAAGGGCCGCCTTCTGGGCGATGGCAGCCTCGACGATCTCCGGCGGCGGCACGGCCATGAAGGCAGTCTGGAGACCTTGTTCGTGGACCTCATGGGAGGGGCGAGGTCCGGGGAACTGTCGTGGCTGTAGTCGGGCCACTGCGGGCGCTCGCTCAGGCGCAAGGTCAGGCCCTTCTCAACCAGCTCCGGCGAGAGGCGGGCGGCGTCGGTGTCGCGGGTGCTGTGGTCGTGGCGGTTCTGGTTCCGCTGGCCCTCGCGGCCCCCACGGCCGGGTCCTACGTCGCCGGAGTCCGGCTGGGTGGGCTGGTTGCGCATCCCGAAAGCCGCGAGCGTGCTCTGTTGACGCTGTCCGGCCTGCTCCTCCTGATCCCGATGGGCCTCGGCTTTCTGGCTGGAGTGCTGGGGGGAGAGGCTGCGAACGGACTCTCGATGCGGGGATATCCGATCTCGCGCCGAACGCGTCTCGTCGCTCAACTCCTCTCCTCCTCCTTGGAGTTGCTGCCGATGCTCGCTCTGACCAGCCTCGCGGGACTCGGCACGGGCCTGAGCGTCGCGCGGCCATCGTTCGCGCCCATCGCCCTGCTGCTGTGCGCGCAGGCTGCGGTTTGGACTCTGATCGTCCAGTACGTGGCGCGTGGCCTGCGAGAGGCCGGTCAGACCCGCCCAGTGTTCGCACTGTCGGCGCTCACCGGACTCGGTTTGCTCATTCTTTCGAAGCAAAGCCGCCCGCTGCTCTTCGCCGGTGGCCGGATGCTGCGGGAAGGACTCTCCTACTCACCCACGATGTTCGGCGCCCAGGGGCTCATCGATATGGCGTCGTCTGATGTGGCCGCGGCGTTGTTGCGCCAGCTTGTTCCGCTGGCCGTGACCGCGTTGGCCATCGAGATCACAGCCCGGCACGCCGCCCGCCACGAGGAGAGCGGGGCCGGCCGGCGCCCTCACAGCGCGGCGCCCGAACGCCTGTGGACCTTAGCTACGCCGTCGCGCGGGATCGCAAGGCTGTTCGTCTCCGCCGTTCTCCACTCGCGCCAGGGCCTGACCCTGTTCTTCATGCCGCCATTCCTCGCCTCGATGCTGGTCGCCGTCTCCTCCGTCATCGCGGAAGACCTTCGGGGCGCTCCTCCCCCGCCTTTCCTCGCGAACCGCCTGCCCGAATCACTCGGGGCGGCGTCGCTCTTTGGGATCCTGCCCTTTCTTCTGCTTCACATGAACAGCGAACTGTGGCTGAATCAGTGGGGCTGGGACGGCCGCGCGGTGCGCACGTTGTTCGTGGCCCCGATCGCAATGCGCGACCTGTTGCTCGGAAAGCTGATGGGCCTCGGAACGATCGTCGCCGCGCAATACCTGATGACCGCGCCTCTTCTCTCGCTGCTTCGGCGGCCGCGCGCGGCTGAACTGTTGTGGGGCCTGGGAGCCGGGGCCTTTGCGCTTTTGGTGATGGCCGGGCTCGGCCACGTGTTGTCGGCGGGTCTGTCGCGGCCGGTCAATCAGCGCGGACGCGCCGGCGAAGGCTTCGCTGCGATGATCGCGGCTCTTCTTGTTCTCGCGGCCACTCTGGCTCCCGTCATCTTCACGTACGCCATCAGCCGTGTCCGGGGTGAATGGGGAGTGGCGCTGGGCCTGTGGGCCCTAGCCGCCACGGGACTTGCGGGCTACTGGCGCGCGCTCCCTTTTCTTGGTGATCGAGTGCGCGACATGAGGAAGCAGTTCCTGCAAGCCGCGTAGACCCGGCGCACACTTGGACGGCGCTACGCGCTCATGATCCTGGGCCTGGCTGGTCCGTCGGATCCTCACCCTTCCGACCTGTGGCTTCGAGCGACGTAGTACAGTCAACTCCCGATGGACGACGCGAAGAAGACGCCTGTGCCCCGCAAGGCGGCCTGGCGCGAGGCCCGCAAACTCATCTGGTCTCATCGGCGGCGGCTGGCCTTCGGCCTCGGGCTGATGCTGGTCAGCCGGGTCGCGGGTCTCGTCCTGCCCGCGTCCTCGAAGTGGCTCATCGACGAAGTCATCGGGAAGAACCGGGCCGACCTGCTGATGCCCATCGCCCTGGCCACCGGGGCCGCGACGATCGTGCAGGCCCTCACCTCGTTCGTGTTGTCCCAAACCCTGGGAGTAGCGGCTCAGCGCGCCATTACCGATATGCGGAAGCGAGTCCAGGCGCGGGTCATGCATCTGCCGGTTCGCTACTTCGACTCGACCCAGACCGGCGTCCTTGTCTCGCGAATCATGAACGACGCCGAGGGGATCCGCAATCTCGTCGGGTCGGGGCTCGTCCAGCTGGTGGGCGGTCTGGTCACCGCAAGCCTGGGCCTCACCGTCTTGTTCTGGCTGAACTGGCGCATGACCGCGGTCACCATTCTGGTATTGGCGGCCTTCGGCGGCGGTATGGCCTACGCGTTCAACACGCTGCGGCCCCTGTTCAAGGAACGGGGCAAGATCACGGGCGAAGTCACGGGGCGACTCACCGAGGCCCTGGGCGGCATTCGGGTCGTGAAGTCCTACACCGCGGAGAAGCGCGAGGAGATCGTCTTCACCGAGGGCGCGCATCGACTCTTCCGCAACATCGCGAAATCCATGACCGGCGTCTCCGCCACCACCGCGGGCAGTACGGTCGTCATCGGCGCCATCGGCGTGTTGATGATCTGGCTGGGCGGCCGGGCCATCCTGGCCGGGGAGATGACGCTCGGCGATCTCGTCATGTACATCTTCTTCATCGGCCTCGTGGCCGCCCCTCTGGTCAGCATCGCCTCCATCGGCACTCAGATCACGGAAGCATTCGCGGGCCTCGATCGCATTCGCGAGGTTCTCGACATGGCGACCGAGACCGACGAGGATGCGAGCCGGGCCTCGATCGACAGGCTTCGGGGCGAGGTGGTGTTTGAGAACGTCTCGTTCGAATACAACCCGGGCGTGCCGGTGCTCAATCAGATCTCCTTCACCGCCCCTGCGGGAACCACCACCGCCCTCGTGGGCTCGAGCGGATCGGGCAAGAGCACGCTCATCAGCCTGGTCATGGCC
>CAZFQH010000173.1:0-2827 GCA_964520805.1 uncultured Acidobacteriota bacterium
CGGGATTGGTCACAAACAGATCGTCGCCCACGATCTGACATTTCTTCCCGAGCGCGTCGGTCAGGGCCTTCCAGCCGTCCCAGTCGCCTTCGCCCAGACCGTCCTCGATTGAGATGATCGGGTACTTCTTGACCCACGACTCGTACATCGCGATCATCTGATCGGAGGTCTTCTCCTTCTCACCGGACTTCTTGAACACGTACTTCTTTCCCTCGTGAAGCTCGCTCGCCGCCACGTCGAGGGCCAGGGCGATCTGGGGGCCCGGCTTGAAGCCTGCGGCGGTGATGGCGGAGAGGATGGTCTCGATGACGGCCTCGGAGGACGGGAGGTTCGGCGCGAAGCCGCCCTCGTCGCCTACGGACGTGGCGAGCCCCTGCTTCTTCAGGATTCCCTTGAGGGCGTGGAAGACTTCGGCGCCCATGCGCAGCGCCTCGCCGAACGAGCGCGCTCCCACCGGCACGATCATGAATTCCTGCGGGTCGAGTTTGTTGTCGGCGTGGGCTCCGCCATTCACGATGTTCATGAGGGGCACGGGGAGAGTGCGCGCTCCTGGTCCGCCGAGGTAGCGATAGAGGGGAAGCCCGACACTCGACGCCGCCGCCTTAGCGTTCGCGAGCGACACCGCGAGGATGGCATTGGCGCCAAGGCGCGACTTGTTCTTGGTCCCGTCGGCGTCGATCATCAGTTGATCCACCACGATCTGGCCAATCCCGTCCTCGCCGCGCAGCAGCCGGGCGATCTCCCCATTCACCGAGGCCACCGCCTTCAAGACGCCTTTGCCCAGGTAGCGCTTTTTGTCTCCGTCGCGCCGTTCAACCGCCTCGCGGGACCCGGTGGAGGCACCAGAAGGAACGGCGGCGCGTCCGAAGCTTCCGTCTTCGAGCGTGACCTCGGCCTCGAGTGTGGGGTTGCCCCGTGAATCGAGAATCTGGCGGGCGTGGATGTCGGCGATCTGGGTGCTCATTGGTTTCCCTCTGTTGGTGCTGTACGAGCGATGCGCTTTCTCCGCCAAACATATCAGCGACGCGCCCCGGGCGGATCTGGTAGCGTCTAAGTCCACCCTATAAACCGCCACTCCAGCAAAGGACTTTCCCAAACCCAAATGACCAGCGGCTCGCCTGTTCACGAAGCACTAGCGCACCTCGAAGCCAACTTCGAAGGCTTCAAGAAGACCTTGATCGAACTTTCGAAGATCCCGAGCATCTCGGCGAAGCCCTTCCCGCCCGAGGAAGTTCAGAAATCGGCGTCTGCGATCGCCGATTCGCTCCGGGCGACGGGAGTCGAGAACGTCGAGGTCCTCACCATCGACGGCGTGCACCCCTACGTCTACGGCGACTTCATGCACAAGAAGGGCGCGCCCACCATCCTGCTCTACGGTCATCACGACGTGCAGCCCGTGGGCAACGAGGCCCGGTGGTCGACACCTCCGTTCGAACCGGTGGAGAAGGGTGGCCGTCTTTACGGTCGCGGAGTGGCCGATGACAAGGGCGGGGTGATGACCCACGTGGCCGCGGTCGCCTGCTATCTCAAGACCGGCGGCACTCTGCCCTGCAACGTGAAGTTCGTCATCGAGGGCGAGGAAGAGATTGGTTCCGAAAACCTGTCCCTCTTTCTCAAGAAGTATCGCAAGATGCTCGACGCCGACTTCATCGTGCTTTCCGACACCTCGAACTTCGACACCGGCGTGCCCGCGCTCACCTACCAGCTGCGCGGCATCGTTCAGGTGGATGTGGAAGTGGAGGTTCTGAAACAACCCCGCCACTCCGGAATGTGGGGAGGTCCGGTTCCCGATCCGGTTCAGGTGCTCTCGCGCATGATCGCCGACCTGACCGCGGCCGACGGCAAGCTGAACGTCCCGGGCCTGTACAACAAGGTCGCGAAGACCGGTGCGAAGCAGCTGGCCCGCATCCGCAAGCTGCCGTTCCGCGAGGCGCAGTTCAAGAAGGAAGCGGGCCTGCTGCCTGGGGTTCGTCTTTCCGGGGAAGCCCGCTATTCGATCTACGAGCGTCTTTGGACGCGCCCGGCGATGACGGTCATCGCCATGGAGTCCCACCCTCTGAAGGGGGCCTCGAACCAGATCGTGAGCGCCGCGCGCGCCCGGTTGTCCCTTCGCACGGTTCCCAACATGGACGGCACCGAAGCGGGCCGGCTGCTGGTGAAGCGACTCACCAAGAATCCGCCTTATGGCGCCAAGGTGACGGCGAAGGTCACCGGCAACACCCCCTGGTGGAGCACCGATCCCGAGGGTCCGGCTTTCGAAGCGGCCCGGCGCGCCCTTAAAGCGGGCTACGGTAAGGAGACCGCGATGATCGGGGCCGGCGGCACCATCGGCTTCGTGGGTCCGTTCGAGAAGCTTCTCGGCGGCGTGCCCTGTCTGCTGATGGGCGTCGAGGACCCCTACTGCAACGCCCACTCCGAGAACGAGAGCCTCGACCTCTCCGATTTCAAGAAGTCGATTCGCTCCGCGATCTTCCTTTACGACGAGCTGAGCCGGGTCGCGACGAAGTAGCTGCCCGAGGGTAGGGGCTTGCATGTGCCTGCCCTTGCGTGGCGAGCGTCGGGCGCGCCGTGAGCCTCGGGATACCAGGGCGGCCACCAGGGCCGCCCCTACGATTACCAAATCTTGCACCACATTCCTGGGGGACCGTGGAAATGTAGGGGCACCCACCCTGAACTCGTTCGTTGTTGGGGTGCCGCGGTCCTCGTGGGTGCCCTTTGCCGGGTGAACTTCCAGGGAAAGGCGGTCACCTGGCAATGGCGAGGGTCGAACGTCGAGCGTCGGGCGCGCCGTGAGCCTCGGGATACCAGGGCGGCCACCAGGGCCGCC
>CAZFQH010000173.1:2927-8270 GCA_964520805.1 uncultured Acidobacteriota bacterium
CGAGCGTCGGGCGCGCCGTGAGCCTCGGGATACCAGGGCGGCCACCAGGGCCGCCCCTACGGTGAGTCGGCGTTACCGCGCGGAGGCCGGATGGGCCAGATGAGCTGACCGCCGAGGCCCACGGGCATCTCGGTCACTCCCGGATAGCCCAGCTGCACCGGTTCACGATCCCGGGGCCAGAACGCGGTTCCGAACAGGAAGTCCCAAAGGCTGAAGATGACGCCGAAGTTTTTGGCGATGCCTCCCTCGGCGGACTGATCGTGATGCCACAGATGCATGCGCGGGGAGTTGAACACATAGCCCAACCGTCCGAGTTCCACATTCAGATTCGCATGGTTCAAGTCGCCCCAGATCGTCGAAACCACGGCCACCGCGAAGGTCGCTTCGGGTGCGGCATCGAGCCAGGCGAGGGGCAGCCACTGCAGGCATCGGTAGACCACGATCTCCATCCAGTGGAAGTGCCAGTTGCCGATCCAGTCCATCGTGGTGATGGAGTGGTGGACCTTGTGGAACGTCCACAGCCACGGGACGCGATGGAGGAGATTGTGGATGCACCACTGCAGGAAGTCCGAAAGGACGAGGAACGCACAGAACTGCGCGATGATCGGCCATTCGCGGATCGGCGAGTGGCCCAGTCGGAGGCCCATCGCCTGAAGAGCGGAAGTGGCGGCGAGCGCGATCGCACCGGTGACCCCCGCGGCCAGAAGCGAAAACAGATGGCCATTCACGGCGAGAAACCCGAGGTCGCGTCTCACGCCCGGGCGGAGGGACTGCTGCTCCCGCCGCCAGGGCCAGAAACGCTCCAGGACGATAAAGAGGGCCGAGGTGCCGATGAGCCAGGTGAGGTAGGACATGGGCGCGGTGAATGGTAGCAGCCCGTATGCTGGCCCTGGAGAGGCTCAGGACCCCGTGTACTGAATCACGAACAGCCCGCCCTGAATGTCGCTGGCCACAATGAGGTTCGAGCCCGGGAAAATGTAAGCACCCCAGCAGCCGTTGAAGCCTTCGCCCTGGGTGGGATAGGTGTCGTAGAAGCCCATGAGGCGCGGCCGTTCCGGGTTCGAGACGTCGAGCAGGTGCACTCCGTCCACGTAGTGGGAAACCACCATCCGCGTTCCGTCGATCAAGACGTTGTGGGGAATCCCCGGCGAACGCGCGATGTATTCGGAGACCTTCCGGGGTGCCAGCGGGTTTGAAATGTCCCATCCTTCAAGGGGCCGAGAGGCCCGCTCGTCCGTGGTGAAGACGTATCGAGAATCGGCCGTCAACCAGGCATTGTGGGTATAGCGGCCCCCCGTGTCGAATCGAGTGATTTCGCGAATCGCGTTGATGCGTGTCGAATCCAGGATCGCCAGAAAGCCGTTGTTAATGGCGGCGGCATAGATCTCATTCCCGCGTGCATAGAGGTCATGGATGTAAAAGTCGGTGAACGATCCCACTTCGCGGGGTTGGCTCGGGTTCGTCCCTACGTCCAGCACCCGCATTCCCGTAGCGACCCGCGCGGCGTTCTTCGTGCCGCTCGCAAAAAGCAGTCCTCGATCGACGTCGATGGAGAGCGTATGCGCGGAGTTGAAGGTCTCGCTCCAGGTTTGAACTTTGGTGGGGCGATCAGGATCGCGCATATCGATGATGTCGAGGCCGGTGTTTGCCTCGGTGGTCACATAGATGAACTCCCCGTAGGTTCGGATCTCCCGCCATTGGCTGATTCCGCCCGGAATCAGGGCGATGTTGCGTGGCCGCGTCGGATCCGTGACCTCGACAATCGACAAGCCATTGCTGACCCCCGTGAGCGCGAACCGTCGGCCTTGGGAGGTCGTATAGCCCCAATTGCCCGCGGCGGAGGTCACGCCCGCCCCGAGGGTTTGGAGGTCCATTCGGCCGAGGAGCGTCATATTCATGACGTCAGTAGCCGGAGTCGCGGTCGCGGTAGCCAAGGCCGGGACGGGTGAAGGCGAGCTTCCGCCGCATGCCGCCATCGACAGCATCAAAGACACGACGGCGGTGCTATGGGACCAGGTCCCCAAGTCAGATTTTGTGGAGAGTCTCATTCCCATCTCAGTTTTTCCGTTCATATCATCCGACCGCACCCTCTCTATCTCTTCAATACACTTGTTTCAGGTGCGTGAGCGGACAGAATCGCCCCGCCCATGCCACCGCAGATTAAAGAGACGATAACTCCCTGACGCCGAAGCCTGGTTGAGCGCGGATTTTCGCCACGGACTGCTAAGCGGCGGAATCGTCCAACAGAACCTCGAGTACTTGAAGTTCGCGCTTCGCGAACAGCCGCTCGGCGATGGCGATGAGCACCGCGTAGGTGGCGAGTGAACCGAGGGCGGCCAGGCTCAGGAAAGCGTTCAAGTAAGCGCCGTCCGCGATGCGCGGGCTGAGCCACACAAGGAGCAGGAAGGGTGAAGCGAGAAGAACCGTGCCGAGGGTGGCGATGAGGCTCAGCACTCCATTGCTGCTCTGCCTCGCGTCGACTCTGTGCGCGAAGGGATTGAGACGGTCGCTCGGGAGAGCGAAGGGCCGCAGGATCGAGACGAAATGCTGAACGCCCAGGCTGATGGGAATGAGAGCCAGGGTCACCGCGGTCATCGACAGGGCAAGTTCGGATCGTCCCCGCCATGCGACCACCGCGATGATCGCAAGCAACGGGGGAAGACGGAACAAAAGCCCCGCGATGTCGCTTGCCACCAGGATCGAGGCGCGGGCGACCGGCGTGCCCACGATCATGGCGATGCCGCGGCCGATGATCAGGAATGCGTTCCCGCCCATGACGCTCAAAAACACCACCATGCCGACGGGAGTGAACCCGCTGGGCGAGCGCGCCAGCGAAAAAGCGAGAAAACCCATCATGAGGGCGGGCATGAACAAGGCCATGCGGGCGGCCGGAGTTCGCAGTTGCGAACGCATTTGAGTTTCGACCAGGGCGCCGAGCGCTCCGGGGAGAAAGATGCGGGCGGGGCGAGGTTTGGCCGGAGCCTTCGCCACCCGGTCGGCGCCTTCGCCCGCGAGAATCCGGTTGAGGAGATGCATCGAGATAAGGGTGGTGCCGGCCAGGAGCAACAAAGCGGGCACGGCGTACCTCAGACTTCGGGTGAAGTCGGCGCCTCCGGCATAGACGGTGGCCCGGGCGGCCCAGCCGAGGGGAGAGAGTGCGGCCAACGGTTCAGCCAGGCGGGCCATGAATTCACGTGGACCGCGATAGTTGATGAGGTAGGGAAGGAAGAGGACCGAGATGGCGAGGAGCCGGGCCAGGTCCGAGATCCAGGCCCGGCGCGCCATCAGCACCGCGATCAGGGACACGGTGTGCGCCCCCGCAAGGAGAGTCAGGTGGGCGAGGAGGGCGAGGGGAAGGGTGACGAGGACGAGGGCCGGCGACGAGGCGGCCCCGAGAGCGGCGCCGATCAGCACGGGCGATTCGAAGACGAGGGGTGTGATCACTCCTGTGAAGAGCGAGTAAGCGAGCATTTCGCCGCGGCGGATCGGGAGATGAAGGAGGTTCTGCAAAGAGGCGCCGGCCAGGTTCGTGAGGATCAGGGGACGAGTCAGATAGAAGACGCCGAACATCGTCACGATCAGCGCGGCCAGATCGGCGAAGCGTTCCACTCGGGCCCCACGGCTTTGCGAGAGGACGAACCAGGCCCCTACACCCATCGCACAGGTGAATGCGAGATTGAACAGACCCGCAATCACCAGGAAGATCGACGAGGCCCCCGCGGACACGAAGCCGCGAAACCTCGTGCGGAGAGACATCCCGAGGAGGGCGAGAAGGCGGTTCACGCGGTGGGTTCGATGGAGTCCGGGGCGATCACAGCCACAGGCGAAGGGCCGGTCTGAAGGAAGGGAGGCGGGCGCTTCGGCTTCTCGGCACCCACTACTTGCAGGAATACGTCTTCGAGGCGCGCGTCGCGGCCCATCTGCCTCAAGGCCTTGATTTCGTCGATCGTGCCCGAGGCCACGAGCTTGCCCTCGTGGATCACACCGATCTCGTCGCACAGGCGTTCGGCCACGTCCAGAACATGCGTGGTGAAGAAGATGGTGAGGCCCGAAGCGACCAGCAAGCGAAGCAGGTCGGCAATGGACTTGACCGAAACCGGGTCGACGCCGTTGAGCGCTTCGTCCAGAAAGAGGACGCGGGGGCGGTGGATCAGGGCCGCGGCCAAGGCCAGTTTCTTCTTCATCCCGAGCGAGTACTCAAGGACCGCCCGTCCACGCGCGTCCGCGAGGTCGAAGTAGTCGAGCAGTTCCATGCCGCGCTTTCGCGCTTCGGCGCTGTCGAGGCCGTGGATGCGTCCGATGAACAGGAGGGTTTCTTCGCCGGTCAGCCGGTCGAAGAGGGGCAGGTCGTCCGGCACGAGGCCGATCGAGGACTTGACCGCCATCGCATCGGTTTCGATGGACCGCCCCAGAATCAGGACCTCGCCGCTCGTCGGTTTCAGCAGACCGGTCAGCATCCGCAGCGTGGTGCTCTTGCCGGCACCGTTGGGTCCGAGAAACGCGTAGAGGATTCCCGGACGCACCGTGAGCGAAAGATCGCGGACCGCAGCTTTGTTTCGATACGTCTTAACCAGATGGCGGGCTTCGATGGCGGGTGGGTTCAAGCGTTAACTCCCGATCAGGCGCGCGTAGATCGCGCGGGCGCGGCCCAGATCGGCCGTGCCCTTGATGAGCGCGCGGCCATCGCGGAAGAGGAGCATCTCGGAGTTCGGCTCACGCAGGCGGACCACGTGTTCGGAGAGCGTGACATCGCCGAGCGCCCGCCAGGTCACCGCGAAGTCGTCGATGTCGAGGGACAGGCCACGCGCGGGTGGCCGGATCTGGACGGCGTCGCGTCCGCAAAGGAACGTCTGGCCTTCGCTTTCCTCGCGGGAGACGAAGACCCCGCTCACGCACGCTTCGCATGAGGGCGCGGTTCCGCTCAAGTCGATGCGGTCGAACTGGTGCGACCAGACGTCGATGCTCACCAGACCCACACTCACCGCCTCGGGATGACCCGAAAGGATCTTCAAGGCTTCGGCACCCTGAAGCCCGGCAATGACCTGGACGATGGGGGCGATCACCCCCGCGGTGTCGCAGGTGGGCGACGAACCGGGAGGAGGCGCGTCACCCAAAACGCAGCGCAGGCACGGGGTCTTGCGGGCACCGCGCAACACCGGCAGCACCAGGCCGTAAGAACCCACGCACGCGCCGTAGATCCAGGGAACCGAGGTGTCGATGCTGAGGTCGTTCAGGACGTAGCGGGTGTCGAAGTTGTCGGTGCCGTCCAGGAAGAGGTCGATGCCTTCCAGAAGATCCCGAGCGTTGCCCCAGGTGAGGTCCTCGACGCGCGCGTCGAGGACC
>CAZFQH010000174.1:0-5385 GCA_964520805.1 uncultured Acidobacteriota bacterium
CGTCTCGGAGGCGTCTAGAGCTAACAACTAAGCGGCGCGCCAGACCCGAAGCCCGGGCGGCTGAGCCGAATCGGAATAGCTCGGCCCGGGCGGCGCGGCGTGTCAGCGGATCTCGCGAGTTACAGTTCTCTTGCCCCCCGACTCGTTGACCGCCCATGAGCTACGGCAGCGCAGGGACCCGATTGGCTTTCGAGACTCATGGTCTCAGCGCGTGATTGTAAACGGCTCTCCCGCTTCCCAAAGCGCGTTCAACTCCGTGAACTCAGGCCCGGTGAGACTTTCGCCGATTTGGCTTCGTCCAGAAGGGAGAGAGACTCTTAAACGTGAAAGGTTCAACATCATGAAGAATTCGCTCGTCCTACCCATGGCCCTGGCCACTCAGCTTCTGGGCGGCTTCGTTTTTGCTCAGAGTTCCGGCCCGGATGTCACCGTCTTACGGATGTCCGGTCCGAGCCTCGGCGTCCGCCTGGCCGAGGTCGACAAGGACGCGGTCGCCCGCCTGAAGCTCAAGGAAGAGAAAGGCGCGCTCATCACAGAAGTGCTCGAAAAATCGGCCGCCGAAAAGGCCGGGCTCCTTAAGGATGACGTCATCCTGAAATTTCAAGGGGAGTCGATCCTCACGGCCGCGCAGTTGACCCGGCTGGTAGGCGATGTGCCGTCGGGCCGCCGGGTGGACATTGATGTCGTGCGCGCGGGCGCGCTGGTTCAGGCGTCGGTCACCATCGAGAAGGCCAACGGAAACGCGGCATGGTCCGTCCTCGAAGGTGGGATCCCCGATCTCGATGCGTTCAACAAGCTACTGGGCGAGACATTCGGAATGCTGCGGAACGAACGCTCCCGATTCCGTGACGCCCTCGGCCGCCGGGAAGGCCGTCCTCGCACGTTCGGTTTCACGCCGGAAGAGCGGGGCCGGGGGCGCATGCTCGTGATCCCCGCTTCCAAGGGGCGGTTTGGCATCAGCTTCACAGAGATCGAGGGTCAGCTTGCCCGCCACTTCAAGGCACCCGGAGACACCGCGATCCTCGTGAACTCGGTGGTGCGAGGCTCCGCGGCCGAGAAGGCAGGAGTGAAGGCGGGCGATCTAGTGACCGCGGTCGGCGGCGTCAAGGTGGCCGATGGCTCCGACCTTCAGTCCGCCATCTCCAATCTCCAGGCAGGCAAGAAGACGCCCATCACCGTCTGGCGCGAGGGAAGAAGTCTCGAACTCTCCGCGGTTCTCGACGGCGATGGACCGCCAAAGGTGGACGCACCTCGCAGACGCCAGCCGGTGTCCTGACGGGGACTACTTCAAGGCCAGCTTGATGGCATCCTCGAGGACGGCCTTCTCCTGGCCGTTCACGAGGTGCTTCACCACAACCCCCGCCTTGTCCACAAAGAACAGGGTGGGAAAGGAGGCTACGCGCCGTCGGTCAGCTCGCCCGCCGCAGCCAGGTAGCGGGCAATGGCCCGAGGCCAGGCTGCGCGCTGCTCAGCGGGTTCTTCACCACGGCGAGCAGCCTCATCCGCCCCTGGCCGGAGGGGCAACTCGTCTCGGAGGCGTCTAGAGCTAACAACTAAGCGGCGCGCCAGACCCGAAGCCCGTGGCGGCTGAGCCGAATCGGAATAGCTCGAAATGCGGACGACGCCTGCTCGATCTCGCGTAGCAGGATCAGGCGATCCTCTGGTTTTTCGCCGCACAGCAGAGTGAGCGAACCGCCCTCACCTCCTGCGCCGTTGACCTTCCAACCGAGAGCGCCCGCCCTCCTTGCGAGGTCGATCACCTGACGGGCATCGACGCCTACGATGGCCGAATGAAGCCGCGCCTGCGCCCCGGTGTTTTCGATCATGGCCTGCCCAAGCGCGGTGAAGTCGCCCGCGAGCAGGGCATCGCGCGAGCGGGCCGCGGTGTTTCTGAGTTCGACAATGGAGGGAGAATCGGGCCCCGCGTTTTCGAGCGAGCGGATCACGCTCTGGTGCAGAGCCGAGGAGTCGTGGGATCGACCAAGGTAGATCAGGAGCAGCCGTCGTTCGAACTCCTGGGCAAGGGCCGGGGCGAGGTTCAAGGGCGAGACCCTGGCCTCCGGGTAGGCGGAGATCTCAATGTGGTTGATCCCGCCGTGAGCCGCGGCGATCTGGTCCTGAATGCCGCACTGACGTCCCAGTCGCTCGGTCTCCACGCGCTGGGCCGCCATTGCGACCTCGTGCGGGGCCATCCGTCCGGGGGTCAGTTCGTCGAGCGCGCCCAGAAGTGCCACCGTCACCGCTGCCGATGTGCCCGTCCCCGCTCCGGCCGGGACTTCGGAACGAACGGAAATGTGAAGCCTCAGGTCGGAAGGCACGTTCATGGACGCAATCGCCGCCTCCAGAAGCGGATGAGGCCCCCAGGGCGCCGTATCGTGTCGCACTTCATACGGTTCGCCCAGGTTCTCGGGATGAAGGACCACGCGAGGGACGCCTTCCCGCGCTGGGAGAAGCGCGATCCGGACTTCGGCCAGGGGAGCGACCGCGACGTTGAAAACCTCGCCATGACCTGCAAACCAAGTGTCCGTCCAGCCCCCGTTGTCGCAGATGCGAATCGGGGCGCTACTGTTGATGATGGCTCCGGGAACGTTCAGCATCCGAGGGACTCAGGGCCGGTCGGGAGCGAACGGAGCTTTTGGCGCAGGTGCGCCCAGGCCGGCATGAACTGACTCATCAGGGTCTTGAAGCGACGATTGTGGCTCGGCTCGAGCAGGTGGACCATCTCGTGCACGATCACGTACTCGAGGCACTCCGGGGGCTTCTTCACGAGTTCGGTGTTGAGCCGGATGCTTCGGGTGCGCGGGTTGCAGGTCCCCCATCGCGTTCGCATGCGCTGCGTGAAGATCGTCCCTACGCTGACCCCCATGGTTGGCTCCCACTTCGCGAACAGGGGAATCGCCGCCTTGCGGAGTTCCTCGCGATGCCAGGCTTCGATGGCCGCCGCTCGGATCCGCTCGCTGGTGCCCGGGCGAACCCGAAGAACCAACTCCCCAGGTCGCAACTCGACCGACGGCGGAGCCTTCGCCTCCACTATCCTCAGAACGCAACGATGTCCCCAGATGGAGAGCGGCTCGCCGTCAACGAATTCGCGGGGCAGGGCACGCGGTTGTTGCCTTACACGAACCTGTTGTTTCCGGATCCAACCCAGTTTCGCGAGCGCGAAAGCGCGCAACGTCTCGATAGCAACCCGGAACGGCGCCGAAATCCGCACCCGGCCGACCGGAGGATGGACACTCAGCCGAATGCTCCGCATACGCTTGCGGACGACATCGACCGTGATGTCCCCAAGGGAGATCTGCATGCCCGCTAAGCTCGGCCGAGCATTCTCTCCACGTTGAGACCGATATCACGCGCGATTTGCCGCGGCAGTGTAGGCGAGATGTCTCGACCGGCATGGAAGGGAATTGTGGTACCGCGTCCATCCGGATGCCGGTACTGCCGATGCGAACCGCTCTGCCGCACCTCAATGAAGCCCAGTGCCTCCAAGAGCGCCGCCGCCTCTCGCGGCTTTAGGACCGGGATCGAACCCACTACGCGACCTTTATCGTCTGGATTCCTACAAATTCGGACTCGAGCTTCGGGCTGCCGTCCTCAAGGAGCATCGCGACGACCTCCTGGATATTCTTCTGGAGCTCGTCCAGGCTCTCCCCTTGGCAATGCGCGCCAGGCCAGCCGGGGACATGCCCTACGTAGAGACCCGTGTCCGCGTCCTTCTCGACGACAAAGTTGTAGCTGTGCATGCTCACTCCGGGGGTGAGCTTATTCCCATCCGGCCGTCGATCCCACTCAGGTCCGCCGAACGTAAAGGGTTTGTTCAGGTAGTCGCGGGCGCGACGACGAGGTTTGAAGCGAAGCTGACGTGGGCTCAACTTGTCGGATGCGGCAGCGAGGGCGGCACAGGCGTCTCGACGAGCGTTAGCCGAGGGTGCCACTCGGACCGCGGGTGAGAGGAGACGCGAGGGTTTTGGACAACGGCGTCTCCGAGGAGAGCACGCGGACGTGCCTGCGGGCAGCGGGGCGGCCGATCGCGCAACAGTGACGGACGCGGGCACACAAACTGATTGGAAAACCGTCGCTTATCTCACTTACGCGCCGAGGGAATGACCGGTTTCGGGCGGCCGCGATATCAGGGCCCGCAGGGTGGTGCGCTGGGGATGTGTAACCTTACGGCCCAAGTCTTCATCTAAAGTCCAGACGGGATCCAAACAACATGCTGCTCGCGTCCCTCCTTCTCGCCGCCACCCAAACCACCGCCCCTGCTCGCCCCGACCCCATGACCCTCGGGCCCTCGGCGGGCCAGGCGCTTCCCGCCTTCGAGGCCAAAGACTCGACGGGCACGTCACGCACGTTCGAATCGCTCAAGGGACCCAATGGCCTGGTCCTCGTCTTTTTCCGTTCCGCCGACTGGTGACCGTTCTGCAAGGTCCAGCTCGTGGAGTTGGAGAGCCAGTTGGAAGGTTTCAGAAAGCGCGGCCTCGGCGTCGCCGCCCTCAGCTATGACTCGATCGAGGTCCTGAAGGATTTCGCCTCGCGCCGGCACATCACGTTTCCCCTCCTTTCGGACCCGGAGTCGAAGGTCATTCGCGCGTACGGTCTCCTGAACGACATCGACTATCCCGTCGGGAACTTCGCTCACGGCGTTCCCTTCCCCGGCACGTTCGTCACCGATGGGAAGGGAGTGATTCAATCGAAGTACTTTGAGAAGGCCTACGCCGAACGCCGAACCGCGGCCAGCATCCTCGCCCTCGGCGGCACCCTTTCAGGCGGTGCCCCAACCGAGTTTCGCAATGAGCAGTTCATCCTCAGGACCTCCGTGAGCAACGCCACCGTGGCCCCCGGGCATCGCGTCACCCTGGTCCTCGATCTGGAGATGGCGAAGAGCCTGCACGCCTATGCGCCCGGAGATCACCGCTATCGGCCTTTGACCCTGAAGCTCGATCCGAACCCCCTGGTCACGCCGCATGACCTGGTGCGGCCCAAATCCGAGCCCTACAACTTCAAGCCTCTCAATGAGACGGTGCCGGTCTACACCGGCCGATTCCGCCTTCTTCAGGACGTGACCGTGGCCGGGCCGACCAGGGAAATGCAGGAGGCGCTCAAAGCCGAGGCGCCATCGATCGAACTCGCCGGTGAGCTGAGTTATCAGGTCTGCAGCGAGACCGTCTGCTACGCGCCGGCCAAGGTCCCGGTGCGCTGGACGCTCAGGCTCATCCCCCTCGACCGCGAACGCGCGCCCGAGGCCTCAAGGAAGCGGTAGAGGGAACAAGGCGGGCGTTCGCGAGGTCAGGTCCGCGTCGAGCAAACCAAGCCCTGGCCGCGCAAGGCCGGCAAGATCAACCTGGTAACCCTCTCATCGCATGGAGGGTTTGGATCACCGCAGAGGCG
>CAZFQH010000174.1:5485-8242 GCA_964520805.1 uncultured Acidobacteriota bacterium
ATCTGACGGCCCCAAGGCCGGCAGATCAACCTGGTAACCCTCTCATCGCATGGAGGGTTTGGATCACCGCAGAGGCGTCGGTCTCAGGGCTCGACACACCTCGCCAATGCCCCGGTCGGCCTCACGCCCCGCAGGCCGATGATGCCCTCCGAGACATCGAGGAATTCGACGCCGCACGAAGTAAGGCGCTCCATGGGATCTGACGGCCCCAAGGCCGGCAGATCAACCTGGTAACCCTCTCATCGCATGGAGAGGGTTCGATTCCCGAAGGGGTGGTAACCCCGGAGGGATTCGAACCCTCGATCTTCGCCTTGAAAGGGCGACGTGCTAACCGCTGCACTACGGGGTCATTGCTGTTGCAGCAACGGCCGGGCCGGGAAGTTTACAGCAGCGGGACCAGATGTCGATGGGCTAGCGCTGGCTTTCGCCGGGGGTGACGGAATCTCGCGTCATTCCTGCAAAAGCCGGATTCAGCAGTCTCATTTATATAGGTGAGCCGCCCTCGCCGCGCCGGTTCAGCCCTAAGACGACTCGGTCGCCGGGCGACGGCTTTTATGCCGCCCAGGGCAGATTCTCAGTTTCCGCCTGAACCCTCGCCGCCTCGGCCTGCATGGCCAGCCTGTGGGCAGTGTGGGAACTGACGGACGCCAGATCGCTGGATTCGGGACCACGGTCGGAGAATCGGAGCGAATCGAGCCAGACGAAGCGCAGAACCGCGGCGACGCCGAGGGCGAGGGAGGTGAGGGAGAGTGTTTCGAGAGCAGTCATGAGCGACCTCTTTCTATTGGACGCGCCCAAGGTATCCTCGGTTGCGTCCGGTTCGGGTCCGACCGAACGAAAGTATTTTCGCTTTCTTTTCGCCTCTCTGTCAAGGGAGGGGTACTTGCCAACTACGCCTCGGGGTGAAAAAAGTTCCGAACCTGCTGGATTGATGTGACTTGCCGGGCCGGCGGGAGGCTTGCGAGGAAGCGCTTCCCGTACCCCTTGGTGGTCAACCGAGAATCCAGGACCGCCAGAATGCCCCGATCGGTGGCGGTTCGGATCAGGCGGCCCAGCCCCTGTTTCAGCAACAAAACCGCCTCCGGGACCTGATAGTCCGAGAAGGCGTTTCCGCCTTGCGCGTTGATCCGCTCAATCCGCGCGGCCACCACCGGCTCCGAGGGCGACGCGAAAGGCAGTTTGTCGATGATGACCGCGGAGAGCTGGTCGCCCGCCACGTCAACCCCCTGCCAGAACGAGGAAGTCGCGAGCAAAACGGGATTCTTTTTCTTGCGGAAGAGCTGAAGCAAACGCGCGCGCGACTCCTCGCCCTGCACGAGGATGGGATACGGAATCCGCGACGCCAGGCGCTCGGCCGCGGCCTGGAGGTTCGCGTACGAGGTGAACAACACGAACGCGCGACCGTGAGTGATCTCGACGATGTCGGCGATCTCGTCCACTGCCCGGTCGATGAAACCGGCCTCACGAGGGTCGGGCACTCCGGGCGGCAGGTACAGCACGGCCTGCCTGGAGAAGTCGAAGGGTGATTCGAGATTGAGGTCGGCGGTGTGGTCGCCTTCGATGCCAAGCCGTGAGCGAATGTAGGCGAAGCTCTTGTCGACCGTGAGGGTCGCGGAAGTGAGCACCGCGCCAAAGACCTGATCGAAGAGCTTTTCCTTCAGGATCTTCGAGACGTCGATGGGTGTCGCGCGCAGGACGACGTTGCGGCCGCGGGCTTCGGCGAAATACACATGAGTGTGATCCTCGGCCTTCAATATAAAGAGCAGGTGATCCCGAAGCTCCATCGCTCGGCCTTCGAGGGCGCGCACGGCCTCGGGGCGGTCCACGAGTACCGCCATCGCGGTCTTGACCCCTTCAAGTCTGAGCGCGAAAGCCATCGCGTCTTCTTCGAGGGCCTTCGTCACCCATTTGGCGCGCAGTCGTTTGCCGGCTTCGCGGGTGAGGATCTTGAAGAAACGTTCGGCGCGATTGCGGAGATTCGCCACCTCGGCGAGGACCTCGGGCGAGTTGATGCGAGCCGCCGCCAGTTCGCGCTCGATGTCGCGACAAAGTTCCTCGGTCCGGTTCCAGGACACCTGCGCGCCGAAATGCTGGGTGGCCGCGGCCTCCAGTTGATGCGCTTCGTCGAGGATCAGCACGTCATACGCGGGAATTACTTCGCCGAAATCGTTCTCGCGTATCGCGAGATCGGCGACCAGGAGGTGATGGTTCACTACCACAATCTCCGACTCGGCCCCGCGCCGGCGCATCTCGGTGACGTAGCAGCGCTGGTACTCGGCGCACTTCTGGCCGATGCAGTTTTCGCTGGTGGCCGCGATCTCGCGCCAGAAGTTGACGGAGTCGGGCAGGCCGTCGATCTCGGCGCGGTCGCCCACCACGGTGTCCTTCGCCCATTCCTCGACCACGCGGAACAGAGGGATCTCGTCCATCTTCTGAAACTGGCCCGAGGTCTGGAACGACGCGAAGCGGAGGCGGCACAGGTAATTCCCACGGCCCTTCATCAGGGCCACCTTCACGTCGCGGCCCAGGGCTCGCGCGACCAGGGGGATGTCCTTCTCCACGAGCTGATCCTGGAGATTTTTGGTGCCGGTCGAGATGACGATGCGCTTCCCCGCCGCGATCGCGGGTACGAGGTACGCCACGGTTTTGCCGGTGCCGGTGCCGGCCTCGGCGAGAAGGATGCCACCGTTCGTAATCGTCTCGGCGATGGCGAGGCACAGCTGCTGCTGCGAGACGCGGTCTTCGTACGACGGGAAG
>CAZFQH010000175.1:0-8238 GCA_964520805.1 uncultured Acidobacteriota bacterium
GCGCCAACACCCATGACGAATCGTCCGCCAACGGTCAGCTGCGATCCTTCGACCGCGAGCATCAAGGAAGGCGAGGTCGTGAGTCTACGTGGTAACGCGGCGGATCCCGACAACGACCCCTTGACTTACACCTGGACCACCACGGGCGGGCGCATCGTCGGCTCGACCTCGAGCGTACAGCTCGAGACCGCCGGAGTCAGCGGTCCGGCCAGCGTGAACGCAACCGTCCGCGTGTCGGATGGCCGCGGCGGATCAGCCGAAGCCACCTGTAACCTCCGTGTGGCCGCTCCGGCCCGAGTTCCCGTGACGATGACCTGTAACGCCACCGGGTTCCCCCGCAACCGGGCACGCCTCAACAACGTCGACAAGGCCTGCCTCGACGATGTGGCCCTGCGCCTTCGTGAAGATCCTCGGAGCCGCGTCCTCATCACCGGACACGCCGATCGCAACGAGACCCGGCCTGAACCGCTGTCCAGGCAGCGCGCCGAGGCGACGAAGGCCTATCTCGTCACCGAGCGTGGTATCGAAGCGTCACGGATCACGGTCCGCGGCGTAGGGGCGGCGGTTTCGGCCACCCCGGCACCTGCGGCCGGCAACCGTCGCGTGGCGGTCATCTTCGTTCCGGAAGGCGCCACCGAACCCTCTCAAAAGTAAGTCGTACCCGATTCGTAGCCGATTCGTAACCGAGGCGGACTCCCCAAAGGGGTCCGCCTCTCGTATTTGCGGGCAAACAACCGAGGTTTTCGACCGATGACGGCTGCACGTGGACTGGTTCTGTCGGTATTGGCGCTTTCGTCGTTGGCGCGTTCTTCAGGGGCGCTCTCGGCTTCGCTCATTGCCGAAAGCTCAGAAGTGCGCTGGATGAAATCTGGACCCGAGGGGGGCGATGTACGCTCACTGGCCCTCGATCCAAATGCTCCGAACCGGGTGTACCTCGGCGGCACGGGAGGAAGCCTGTATCGGTCGGACAGCGGTGGAGATAGCTGGCATCGCTTGTTTCCCGGGTTCATAAAGCGGGACCAGAATCTCGACGAGATCGTGGTAAGCCCCAATGGCGATGTTCTCGTCGGCTTCTGGGACGTGCACGGGCGGGGGGGCGGCGTGGCCGTCAGCGCCGATGCCGGCCTGACCTTCACGATCTCGCTCGAAGGAGAGTCGGTGCGGGCTTTGAACCTGTCCCCTTCGGACCCAATGCGCGTGGTCGCGGGGACCTTGAGCGGCGTCTTTGCGTCCAGGGACGGCGGGTACGCGTGGCAGCGCATCAGTCCGGAGGGCGACCCCGAACTCATCAATGTGGAATCGGTCGCGATCGACCCGCGGGATCCCCAAGTGATCTACGCGGGCACCCGCCATCTTCCATGGAAGACGACGAACGGCGGAGCGACCTGGCGCCCGGTGTCCAGGGGAATGATCGACGACTCCGATGTCTTCACCATGACCGTGGACTCTCGCGACGCCGAGCGCATTCATGCGACCGCATGCTCGGGGATTTACAGCTCCGAAGATGGCGGTTCTGGATGGTCTCGGGTGCGCGGGATACCCTTCGGGAGTCGCCGCACCCGGGCCTTTGCCCAGGACCCGGTTCGACCGGCCACGTTCTACGCGGGTACCACCGAGGGCCTTTGGACATCGGACGACGATGCGAAGAGCTTCCGCCTGGCCACCGCACGCGATCTGGTGGTGAACGCCCTGGTAGTGATGAAGGACGGCAGCGTCCTTGCGGGGGGGAGACGGTGCGGGGGTGCTGAGGAGCCGCGACCTCGGGCGTACGTGGGAGCCCGCGAACCAGGGGTTCTCGGAAAAGTTCGTCTCCCGAATCACTTTCGATCCTTCGGCCGGCCGCGTTCTCGCGAGCGTCTGGGGAGACCGGAAGCATGGAGGTGTGTTCAGTGCCCCCACGCCCCAAGGCCGATGGACCCGGCTGGGCGAGGGCCTCAAGGGCCGCGAGGTCGTTTCGCTCGCGGTCGCGGGTGGGCAGGCCCTGGCCGGTACCGACGAAGGCCTGTTTCGGCTCGGGCCCACGGACACCATGTGGCGGCAGGTTGTCCTCAAGTCCGTGCGATCGGACCGGGAACCTCGGGTGATCCACCTCGAGGCGGGGCGGGGCGGGGTGGTTCTCGCCGGCGCATCGACCGGACTCTTCCGCAGCGAAGACTCCGGCCTGAGCTTTCGGCCCGTTCTGACCGGCGTGGCCACGGTCGGGGCCCTCACTCTGGCGAGAGAGGGCGGCCTCTCCTTTGCAGCGACCTCGGTCGGGCTTTACGAGAGTCGCGATGAGGGACGAACGTGGACCGCGGCGCGTGCGCCACTGACTGGGGTCCGGGTGAACGCCCTGCTGGCACCCTCGGGATCGGATGTGGTTCTCGCCGCCTCGAGCCACGGTTTGTACCGCTCGATGGACGGCGGGGCGAGCTTCGTGGTCGGTGGCCACGGGCTGCCGGATTCGGATTTCACGAGCCTCGCGCTCACCCCGGATGGCCGCGCCGCCTTCGTAAGCGACTTCACCTGGGGCGGCCTTTATCGCAGTGAGGATCTGGGTTTGCGCTGGACGCGGGTCGAGGCTTTTGGCCTGGTCACCGACCGTATCTGGACCATGGCGGTGAGCCCAAAGGGGTCGGGAGACCTGATTGTCGCCCCCGCCATCGGCGGCCTTCATGTCGCGAAGCACGGGGTTTCGGCGGTTGGGCGCGCTGCGCCTTGAAGGTCCTCTTCTCGGACGCAGGTCTTTGTGTCGCAACGAACAGACGACTCTTGGTCAGCGGCCCAGAATCGGGGTGGTGAAGAACCGTCTGATCGCTGCCCTGCCCCCGAAGATTCAGGAGCGCATTCTCGAAAGAAGCGAAACCGTGGCGCTGGAGTTCGGAGTCATTCTGTGTGAACCGGAGCAGCCGATCGAGCACGTCTTCTTCCCCACCCGCGGCTTTATCTCCCTGGTGGCGGTGGTGGGCAAACATCCGCCACTGGAGATGGGCCTGATCGGCAGCGAGGGGATGCTCGGGGTGACTCTGGCGCTTGGGGTTTCCGCAGCACCGCTGCGCGGCGTGGTCCAGGGCCCTGGGGAGGCCCTCCGGATGAGCACCACGGCGTTTCGCGTGGAACTCGCCCGCAGTGTCCCCCTCACCCGCTCCTCGCACCGCTATCTCTACGTGCTGATGGCCCAGATCACTCAGACCGCGGCCTGTACCAGATTCCATGAGGTCGACAAGCGGCTGGTTCGCTGGCTACTCATGACTCACGATCGCGCCGAGGGCGACCAGTTTCACCTCACCCACCAGTTCCTGGCCGACATGCTGGGGGTGCAGCGCAGTGCCGTCACCATTGCCGCGGGCCTTCTGCAGAAGAGAAAGCTGATCCGCTACACCCGTGGAGAGATTCACATCCTCGACCGGCGCGGTCTCGAAGCGTCCTCTTGTGAGTGCTACACCGCGGTCAGGCAGGATTACGCTTCAAGCATGGTCAGAGCCTCGCCGCCCCTCGCCACCACTAACAGTCGGCAATCGGCGGACATGGCGGGGGCCTCGGGGACAACGAGTCCTTGAGTGCGGAGGGAAGGCGCAGAGCGCGGGCCATCCGGATTCCCTCCGCCCACCGCGCCATCCTGATCGGCCTGGCGGTTCTGGGCGTGGTTCTGCTCGGCAGTCTGATCTATCCCTTCGCGGCCGCCCTGCTTTTCGCGGCCGTTCTCGCCGCCGCCTTTTTTCCCATGTTCGAGAGACTGACCGCGTGGCTCCGCGGAAGGGCGATGATCGCCTCTCTCCTGCTCACCCTGCTCGTCGGCGCCTTCCTCGCCACCCCCACGGTTTGGCTGGTGGCTAGAGTAGGCGACGAGGTCCTCACGGTCATGTCCTCGGTCCAACGCGCCCTGCGATCCGGGGGCGGAGTTGCCGCGGTGGTCCGGCTGTTGCCTCCAGCGATTCAGTCCCGGGCCCGCAACGCCATCAACGCTCTCCCCGGAGGGGCCGAGCAGGTCGAGGAAATGGCGGGCAGCCGCTCGGGCGACGCCGCGGCGGCGCTGACCCAGGGCCTCGTCGCCACCGGTTTGTTCGTGGTTGATTTTTCGTTGATGCTGGTGGCGTTTTTCTTCTTCCTGCTCGACGGGAAGAAGCTCGTGGGGTGGATCGCGACCGTAGCGCCTCTTCCCGGCAGCCAGATTCTCGAGATGCTCGCGGACTTCCGCGCGGTTTCGGTGGCGGTGCTCTTCTCCTCGCTCGGCACCGCGGGCGTGCAGGCTCTGGCCGCCCTCGCGGGCTATCTCGCTACCTCTTTGCCGCAGCCGCTCTTCTTCACCCTCGTGACCTTCGTCGTGGCTTTCATACCGGCCATCGGAGCGGCGAGCGTGGTTCTCGGCTGCGCGGGGCTGCTCTTCTTCACCGGTCACACCGAGCGCGCGTTCTATCTGGCCCTCTGGGGAATCGCAGTGGTCAGCACGGTCGACAACCTGGTAAAGCCCTGGCTTCTCAAAGGACAGATGGAGATCCACGGCGGCCTCATCTTCTTCGCCCTGGTCGGCGGCATCGCCACGTTTGGACCGGCGGGTCTGGTGGCGGGGCCGTTGATCCTGTCATTCTTCCTCGCCGTGGTGCGGCTCAATCGAAACGAGCCGCACCAGGATTCTGAGACCACGGTCGAGCCGGACGCACCCGCCGTATCCGGGCGAATCGCCTGAGGCGGGCCGCCGCTCGATCCACCGGGCCTTTCGGTTTGCCGGGTTCTGCTCTTGGACATAGGTCAGTTAGTTCCCGGACGTCTTCTTCGCTTCTTCCTTCCACGCCTGGTTGGCGTAGATCGCGATCTCCACCCGGCGGTTCTGGCGTTTCCCGTCGGCCGCGCCATTGGACGCGATCGGCTCCGCTTCGCCGCGGCCCCGCGTACTGAGGCGGGAGTTGGCCACTCCTCGGGACGAAAGGTAGTCCGAAGCGGATCGGCCGCGACGCTCGGAGAGTTGCTGATTGTAGGCATCAGCGCCGTCCGAATCCGTGTGGCCCACGATCATCACGTTGGTCTGGGTCTCGGCCTGGAGGCTGTCCGCCAGCTTGCTGAGATTGGACCGGGCCTCCGACGTGAGTTCGGAGGAGTCCGAAGGGAACAGGATGCCCGAATCGAAGGTGACGGCTATACCCTCACCCACCCTCGAAACCTGAGCGCCTTCGAGTTCCTGCGAAAGCTTCGCGGCCTGGGCGTCCATGCGCCTCCCGATCAACGCCCCCGCCGCTCCACCTACCGCGGCCCCGATGATCGCACCCCGCGCCGTCGAACCGGTCTTGTGGCCGATGATCGCTCCCAGTAAGCCGCCACCGGCCGCTCCAACCCCCGTGCCCTTCTTCTGCTTGTCGCCCCAGCTTGCGCAGCCCGAGGAGGCTCCGATGACCGCGGCCACCGTAAGAACGGCGACGAAGTGATTCTTTCGTTTCATGTTTCTCCCATGCGGAGCACCAAGGATCGTCGGCCTGATAAGCCGGATTGGCTCGCCGCGATTGCGCCCGCATGAGGAGCGGAGCAAGCGTTGTGCCAGCAGGATCTCGCTTTTCTACAAATATCGCTAGGCAGTGGGCGTCTTGACGCGGTGGCCCGCCTCTTGCTCATTTCACCCGAGCGGTGAGCGGCGCAAGCCAAGTCAATCATTTTGGCTCATCTTTTGCCTCAACAATTGCGGACAAGGAATCACACAGCATGACAAACGGAAAAGCCGACGAAATCAAGGGGCGCGTGAAGGAAGCCGCGGGAGCACTTGCGGGCAACGCCAAACTGAAGCGTGAGGGCCGGCTCGACCAGGCGGTTGGGAAGGCGAAGCAGGCGGCCGACAAGGTGATCGAAAAGGTCGCCGAATCCCTGCCCAAGGCCTGAAGGGATCAAGCGGGAACAAACCTTATCGGAGCCGTACTTCTCGCCCTGGGGTCTGCTCGGGCAGTGTTTCCTACGCAAAGACACCATTTCTACAAAAGACTCGGCTGGGCCTTGCCGGTGACGATGGCACAGAGTTTGCTGTAACTCCGGCGATGATCAAGACATTCCGCCTGCCGTCCCTGTTGCTCGCGAGCACTCTGGCTCTTCTGGTACCGTTCTGGGCCTCTGCCCAGACCAAACGCTCCACCCCTGGCTTCAACCTCTTCACGGTGGAGCAGGACATCGAAATAGGCCGCCAATCCGCGGTCGAGGCCGAGCGTCAACTCACGCTGCTGAATCAGCCGAGCGTGAACCGCTACCTGACCTCCATCATTTCCCGCCTGGCCGCGCAGGCCCCCGACACCGCCTATCCCTACACGATCAAAGCGGTCAACGACGCCTCGATCAACGCCTTCGCCCTCCCCGGCGGACCTATGTATGTGAATCGCGGCCTCTTTGACGCCGCCCGCAGCGAGGCGGAACTGGCGGGCGTGCTTGCGCATGAGATGTCACATGTGGTCCTGCGTCACGGGACGCATCAGGCCTCGAAGGCCTATCTCACCCAGTCCGGTCTCGGTATTCTGGGCGGACTGCTCGGGAAGAACCACGAAAAGGCCGCGGACGCGTTGAGCGCGGTGGGCGGGGTCGGCATGAACGTGGCTTTCCTCAAGTTCGGTCGCGACGACGAATACCAGGCCGACCGGTTGGGAGCGGAAATCATGGCGGGTGCCGGCTACAACCCGGTAGCCATGGCGAACTTCTTCGAGTTGCTGAGAGCCGAACAGGGCCGGAACCCGGGCAAACTCGAAACGTTCCTGAGCAGCCATCCCGCCTCCTCGGATCGGGAGACGCGCATCCGCACTCAGGCCCAAGGCCTTCGGGTCACTCAGTCCCGCGAGGTCGGAGGGTTCGCCTCTCACAAGGCGGGCCTGCGCAGGCTCCCGCCGGCACCTGTAGCACCCGGACAGCCGGCAGCGGCCAGCAACCCTTCAGGCTCGAACGAGTCGGGTTCCGGCCGTTACGAAGTGAGCGTCCCCCCACCTTCGACGAACTTCCAGCAGTTCGATCAGAAAAGCGGCCTCTACACCATCGCGTACCCTGACAACTGGCGCGCCTACGCTTCCGACTCGGGCTACGCGGTTTCGATCGCCCCGGAAGGAGGCGTGGTCCAGACCGCGAACGATCAGCAGGCCATGCTGTATGGCGTGATCGTCAACCATTACGCGCCCTTCGAGGGCGATACGCAGAGGAGAACCGGGAGCAGCGCAAGGAGTTACGCGCCGTTCGAAGATACCGACAAGTGGAACGGCAGCCTCGAGGATGCGACGGACGACCTCGTGCGTCAGCTCATCCGGTCAAACTCGTATTTGCGGGCGCAGGACGGTCAGGCGCGGCGCGAACTCATAGACGGTGCCACCTCCTACTCGGTGGTCCTGACCGGTCGCTCTCCTCTCACCGATCAGCAGGAACGTGTGACCGTGGTCACTCGCGGTCTCAACGACCGGCACGTCATCTACGCGCTCTCGATCGTGCCGGGCGCGGGCGACGACGCGATGACTCAGACTTTCACACGGATGCTCCGTTCGATGACCGTCAACGATGAAGCGGGCCATCGCGCGACGAGGCCCCGTCGCTGACCCTCGAAGGCAATCAGCGCCCGCCGTGGAACCCGGTTGCGGTTAGGGCGCGCGGTTAAAGGGCGGCCAAAAGGGAAGCCCCTACCATCGGATTCCGCGAGGCAGGAGAGGGGGTTTTCTCGAGCGTTGGCCCCGATGTGGGCCTGCGAACCCACAAGGCCCCTACCATGGCGGGCGTGGTCCGCCGATAAGGGGCGTGCTAACCGTAGTGAAACCCCTGAACTCAAGGACCGCCCCTACCATCGGATCTCGTCGGGTCAGGAGGCGGACCCCGGCTTGTATTCGTTGAGGCGGTTGTAGAGGGTCTTGAGACTGATCTTCAGCACATCGGCGGCCTTCTTCTTGTCGCCGTCGCAATGTTCGAGAGTTGCGAGAATGAGTCGGCGCTCCATTTCCGCGATCGGCGTGCCGACCCGGGTCACGAGGCTCGCCGCGGACAACTGCTCGTTGACATCGAGCGGCAGCGAGTCGACTCCCACGTCGCCTTCGGCCAGGATGAAGGCGCGGCGTATGACGTTTTGCAGTTCGCGCACGTTCCCCGGCCAGCTGTGGCGATGCAACCGGTCGAGGCAGGCCCGGGTGAAATGTTTGGCACTGCCCGCCTCCCGATTCAGGTCGGCCAGGACCTTGTCGGCCAGGAGTTCGATGTCGTCGCCGCGCTCGCGCAGGGGCGGAAGCTGGATGGGGAAGACATTCAGGCGGTAGTACAGATCCTCAC
>CAZFQH010000176.1:0-8234 GCA_964520805.1 uncultured Acidobacteriota bacterium
AGCGGCGCCCTTCGCGATCTCCGCGATGTGCCACCGGGTTCCGGTATTGGAAGGCCACAGCGAGGCGGTGAGTGTGGCTCTGCGTGGAAACCCGTCGCCCGATCAGGTGGCCGAGGTCTTCCGAAACTGGAGGGGCGAGCCACAAGTCGCGACCCTTCATTCGGCACCCGAGATTCCGATCCGCGTCCACACCGCGGAAGACCGGCCCCAGGTGCGGCTGGACGTGGAGAAAGACGGAGGCATGAGTGTCCACGTCGGCCGGGTCCGCGCGTGCCCCTTGCTCGGCATCAAGTTTGCCCTGCTCGGTCACAACACCGAACGCGGGGCGGCCGGCGCCTCCGTGCTGAACGCCGAGCTCGCGCACTCGCTTGGGTATCTCGGATGAGCCTCGTACTGAAATTCGGAGGAAGCAGCGTCGCGGACGCCGCCTGCGTGCTTCGCGTGGCCGACATCGTGAAGGCCGCAAGTCCGAAATCACCGGTGGTGGTGGTCTCGGCCATGGGCAAGACCACCGATGCTCTTTTCGCGGCGGCGCAGGCTGCGGAACGAGGCGAGACCCAGGCGGCCCTGAACGCACTGGGGGAAATCGTGGCCCGGCACCAGAAAACCTGCGGGGAGCTTTGGAAGGGCGAGGCGCCGGTGGATCTGCAGCAGTTCGTGGTGGCGCTGTCGACCCAGATCGACATGCTGCTTCGCGGGGTCGCCTTGTTGCGTGAACTCTCGGCGCGAAGTCGGGACGCCATCGTTTCGTACGGAGAATTGCTCAGCTCCCAGATCCTGGCCGCATATCTTCACTCGCACGGGACCCCCACCTCGTGGCTCGACGTGCGACGGGTCATGCGGACGGATAGCCGCTTCGGTGAGGCCGAACCCCAGACGAACGACATCAAGTCCCTGGTGCGCACTGAACTCACACCCCTCATGGGCGAGGGGCGGATCGTGGTGACCCAGGGCTACATCGGCTCGACGAAAGAGGGCATCACCACCACACTGGGCCGAGGTGGCAGCGACTACTCGGCATCCCTCCTCGGTGCGGCCATCGGCGCTACCGAGGTTCAGATCTGGACCGACGTCGAGGGGATTCTCACCGCCGATCCCCGCATGGTGAAGGAGGCGACACCGATTCTGGAGCTCAGTTTCCGCGAGGCCGCCGAGCTTGCGGCCTTTGGCGCGAAAGTACTGCACCCTGCGACCATCCAGCCCGCGGTGGAGGCGAACATTCCCGTGACGGTGCGCCACACCATGCGACCCGAAGGCCGGTTCAGCACGATCACCGCCCAGGGCGGAACAGGGTCACCGCGACCGGCGACCGCGATCGCCAGTCGCAGTCCGATCGAAGTGATCACCATCGAAAGCACGCGCATGCTGGCGCAGAGCGGTTTTCTGGGCCGGATCTTCGAGGTGTTCGGACGACTCGGGGTCTCAGTCGACGTGGTGGCTACCGCGGAGGTCAGCGTGTCGCTCACGGTGGAGGCCAGCGCGCCGATCGACGCCATCCGCAAGGAGCTGAGTGCTTTCGCCCATGTGAGTGTGGCTTCCAAGCGCGCCCTGGTGGCTCTGGTGGGAGAGAGATTGAAACACACTCCCGGACTCGCGGCCCGCGTTTTCGGGGCGATCTCGACGATCAACGTCGAAATGATCTCGATGGGCAGCAACGAGATCAACCTGAGCCTGGTGGTCGAAGGCAAGGACGAAGCCGCGGCGGTGCGTCTGCTCCATCGGGCGCTCTTCGCGGCGAATGGAGAGGCGCGATGAAGATCGGTATGTTCGGGCGAGGACGCCTCGGTTCGGCGATTGCGTCTCTCGGTAGCGATCGCATCGTCTGGCAGTTGGGCCGGAACGAGAATCCGCCGAGCCCGGTCGGTGTCGAGGTCGCGATCGACGCTTCCACCGGTGCTTTGGCCGAGGCTCATGTTCAATGGGCGCTCGACACCTCGACCGATCTCGTCATCGGCACCACGGGCTGGTCGATCCCTGATCTGAAGGCGCGCGTGGCTGAGCGTATTGGTGTGGTGGTTGCACCGAACTTCTCGCTTTCCGTAGCCCTTTATGCCCGCCTGTCGCTGGTGATGGCGCGGTTCGCGGCCCTCGACCCCGGCCGCGACCCCTACATCGTCGAGCACCATCACGCCCGCAAGAAGGATGCACCGTCGGGCACCGCGAAACTCCTCGCAAAGACCATCATGAAGGGTTGCCCGCGGAAGTCGGAATGGACGCTGCAGGGCCCCGGCGAATTGAAGGAGCACCAGCTGAGTGTTTCCTCGATCCGGGCCGGGCACACCTACAGCAGTCACATCGTGGGCATCGACGCTCCGGACGAGACCCTCGAGCTTCATCACGCCTCCCGCTCCGCTATGGCTTATGCCGATGGCGCGCTGCGCGTGTCGTCGTGGGTGCGCGGCCGCAAGGGCGTTTTCACGATGGACCAGTTTTCCGAGGAAACCCTCGATTCCCTATTCCAAGAGGTGAGACCATGACTCCCCAAACCGCCGATTTCCGCGGACTTTCCGTGGCCCTGGCCACGCCCTTCACCTCGTCCGGCGACGTCGACATGAAGGCGTTTCGTGCGCTCGTGAAGCACGTGGCCGAGGGTGGCGCCGATGTTCTCGTGGTCCTGGGCTCCACCGGCGAGGCCGCGACCATCGCCGAGAGCGAGCGTAATCCATTGATCGCCGCCTGTCTCGAAGAGGCCCGCGGAAAAAAGGTGGTGGCGGGCACCGGACACAACTCGACACGTCAGACCGTGGCCTGGACGAAACGAGCCCACGAACTGGGCGCCCATGGGGCTCTGATCGTGACGCCCTTCTACAACAAGCCGACGCCGGAAGGTCTCGTGGCCCACTTCCGCGCCGCCGCCGACGCGGCTCCAGGCCTTCCCTTTATTGTGTACAACGTACCCGGACGCACCGGTCTTAATCTCACCCCCGCCGCGCTGCAACTCCTGTGGCAAAATGAACAGGTGGTGGCGGTGAAGGAGTCGAGCGGCAATGTGGCTCAGATCGGCGAAGTGGCGCGTACGCTGCCTGCGGGCAAGACGCTGCTCGCAGGCGACGACAATCTCGCCCTGGCCTCGATCGCGGTCGGGGCCGAGGGGCTGGTCTCGGTGCTTGGGAACATGGCGCCTCGAGAGACGAAGCAGCTGGTCGATGCGGCGCGAGCCGGGCGGCGCGACGAGGCGGTCAAGCTCAACAACCGGCTGCTTCCGCTGATCGACGCCCTCTTCGCGGAGAGCAACCCCATCCCTCTTAAGGCCGGGCTCCAGATGATGGGCTTCGGCGGTGACTCCGTTCGGTTGCCGCTCGTACCCGCGGCCGAGGCCACGAGGGCCCGCATCAAAGATGCTCTGGTGCTTGCCGGCATTGAGTACTGAGTCGGCGGTGCAGATCGAAGCCCTCCGCGCTTTCTACGACCGCCCGCCCGCGGAGGCTGCGGCCGACCCGGGTTGGGCAGAAGCCCACGAGGCTCTGCTGAACGGGCTGGAAGCGGGCACGATTCGCTCCGCGGAACCGGACGGCGCCTCCGATTGGCGCGTCAACTCCTGGGTCAAACAGGCCATTCTCGCGGGCTTTCGCGCCACGAAGATGGTCGAGTGGCCAGGGCCCGGCTTTCCCTTCATGGATAAGAGCGCATTTCCTCCGCGCGTGCTGAGGCTGGAGGCTGCGGTGCGAATGGTCCCCGGTGGTTCGAGTATTCGCCGCGGATCGTTCCTCGGCGCCGGGGTCACGGTAATGCCGCCGGCCTTCATCAACTTGGGTGCTTTTGTGGATGAGGGGACCATGGTGGATTCCCATGCGCTCGTCGGTTCCTGCGCCCAGATCGGCAAGAGGGTCCATCTTTCCGCGGCAGCTCAAATCGGCGGTGTGCTGGAACCGGCCGGCGCGCGTCCGGTGATCGTGGAGGATGACGCTTTCGTCGGTGCTCTCGTGGGGATATTCGAAGGCGTGCGGGTGCGGCGGCGCGCGGTGCTCGCAAGCGGCGTGGTGCTCACGGCGTCAACGGTGATCCACGATCTGGTGCACGAGTGCGAGTGGGTGCGAGAGGTTCCGGAGGGGGCGGTGGTGGTGCCGGGATCGCGTCCGGCGAGAGGCGGCTTCGCGGAGGCGCGCGGTTTGCACGTCACCACCGCGATCATCGTGAAGTATCGGGACGAGAAGACGGACGCTGCGACTGCACTGGAGGCGGCTCTGCGTTGAAAGGGGCTTGATTGTGGCACTTGTGGGGCTGCTCCGTGCCCCAAGGCAAGGCGGCGCGCTCGCGAGTCGTGGTCGCAAGGGCACCAAGACCCAGTTCGGCGCGATCGACGATGGGAGGCTCCGACGAACGACCGATCCTTTAGAGCTGCAGATCCGTGGCGAGAGTGACGCTTCCGAGCGCGAGGAAGGCGTTTCGCATTTGCCCTGGCAAGAACCAGTCCCCAACCACGTTGGCGTCGAGGACGAACCTCACGCTTCGACCCTACCGTGGGTCGTCTTCGCGAAGCACGCGAATGTCGTCGCGGACGGAGAACTCTCCGAACTTCCCGCGTAGACGTTCTCGACGGGCGACAATCCTTGCGGCCAGCGGATCCGGAATAGATCTCGGCGCGTTTTCGGCCGCACCAGGCAGAGCACGGACATAAGCCTCGACCGCCGCGAGTTCTTGCGGCGGGAGAACCTTGATGCTTTCGATCAAGTCGCTGGTAGACATACTGAACCCGTCAAGCGAGAGGTACATCCGTCGCGCGCACCGGGCCGAACCGGCGAACTCCATCACAGACTTGATGGCCCCCGCCTCGTCGTCCCGCAAGAGCGCCTGCGAAATTTCGCTGGTTAGACACCCGGAGAAACTGAGCGCCTAGAATGCCAGTCCCTTTACATGGCGACGATCTGACGATGAATCAGCGGCGTTCGAAAGCGAGGACCTCATGACTGAGGGTGACGTTCATGGCTTCGAGGGCGGAGACCGCGTGGCCCTCGCTGTGCCGGAAGCCGCGGTAGGTGGCAGTTAGGAGGTCGCGGAGCCTGGCGGGCTCGAATCTCCTCGCGTCGCGGATCGTCGTGCGATCCGTTAACGTGAAGGCCAACTCCATTTCCCGCTCGATTCGCGAGGTGCGGGCCTTTTCGATCGGGGCTCCTTGAACCTGCTCGCGAAGCTCGATCAGGTCGTCGGGACCCGGGACCGCGATGAGGATGAGCCCGTCCGGTCGAAGCACACGCTCGAACTCCGAGACGTGGAGCCGAGCGTCGATGGAGGTGACGAAGTCGAAGGAATGATCGACGTAGGGCAGGAGGCGATCGGCATTGCCCACCACGAAGAGTGCGTCTGGCAACGCCTTCGCTGCAAGTTGGATGGAGGGCGGCGAGATGTCGATGCCGTGGCGCTCAAGGTGCGGGACGCCGCCTAAGGAGCGGAGAAAGGCCCCTTCGCCGCAACCAACATCCAGGACCGAGGCGGAAGCCTCCTGAGGCCTTGATTGAAGGGCGTGATGGAAGGCTCTAAACACCGAATCGGCGTGGCCGCTCTTCGCCAGTCGGCGCCTCGCCTGGGCCGCCTCGCGCGAATCGCCCGGGTTTTTCGATCGTCGGTCCTGAGGCTGAAGCAGGTTCAGCGCGCCGGATCGGTGGACGTCGAAGGAATGATTTCGAGCGCACTGCCAGCGCGTCGCGCCGGGCTCCAGTGTTTCCCCGCAACCCCGAACCGTGCATAGAAGCCGAACCCGCGCTCGACTATGAGCTCCCGCAGCCATAGCCCTCAAGCGAGCCGCAGCGCGGGCCAGCGCGCCAGCCTGGCCTGGGGGTGCGGTCGCTTGGCCCAGGGCCAGGCTGCGCGCTCGACCGCGTTTCCGTACGGACCTCCCTCAGCGACCGTTGGATACCGGTGGCTGAGCTGGGCATGGAAGTTCGTTCGCATCCTGCGGCTCCCCGACTCAACTACAGCGGTATGTTCCCGTGCTTCTTGGGCGGGTTTTTGTCGCGCTTCGTTTTGGTCATTTCGAGGCCCGCGATGATGCGGCGTCTCGTCTGCCGGGGCTCGATGACGTCGTCGATGAAGCCCCGATCGGCGGCCACGTAGGGATTCGCGAACTTTTCCTTGAACTCCTGAACTTTGGCGAGGCGCATGGCCACCGCATCTTCGGCCGCCGCGAGTTCGCGGCGGTAGAGGACATTCACCGCCCCCTCGGGTCCCATGACCGCTATCTCCGCCATCGGATAGGCGAGGTTCAGGTCCGTTCGAAGATGCTTGGACGACATGACACAGTAAGCACCACCGTAGGCCTTGCGGGTGATCACGGTGATCTTTGGCACGGTGGCCTCGGCGTACGCGTAGAGGAGTTTGGCGCCGTGGCGGATGATGCCTCCGTACTCCTGGGAGGTGCCAGGCAGGAAGCCGGGAACATCTTCGAACGTGACGAGGGGGATGTTGAAGGCATCGCAGAAGCGGACGAAGCGCGCGGCCTTGACCGAAGCGTCGATATCGAGACAACCGGCGAGGACTGCGGGCTGATTGGCCACGATGCCGACGCTTTTCCCCGCGAAGCGCGCGAAACCCACGACGATGTTCGCGGCGTAGTGCTCGTGCACTTCGAGGAAGCGCCCCTCGTCGACCACCGCGGTGATGAGCTTCTTCATGTCGTACGGCTTGCTCGGATCCTCGGGGATCAGAGTTTCGAGGATCGGATCCTCCCGGTCACTGGGATCAGAGGTGGCGTGGATTGGAGGCTCTTCGAGATTGTTCGAGGGCAGGTACGACATCAGGTCGCGGATCAGCAGCAGGCAGGCGCGGTCATCGTCGGCCGCGAAGTGCGCGACGCCTGAACGGGCGTTGTGAGTCATGGCCCCCCCGAGGTCTTCCTTGGACACCTCTTCGTGGGTGACAGTCTTGATGACATCGGGACCGGTGACGAACATGTACGACGTGTCCTTCACCATCAGATTGAAGTCGGTGATGGCCGGCGAATAGACGGCGCCGCCCGCGCAAGGGCCGAGGATCGCGGAGATCTGGGGAATCACTCCGGAAGCAAGAGTGTTGCGAAGGAAGATGTCGGCGTAGCCGCCGAGGGAGGCGACGCCTTCTTGAATCCGAGCACCGCCAGAGTCGTTGAGGCCGATGACGGGAGCGCCCATCTTCATGGCCAGGTCCATGACCTTGCAGATCTTGAGGGCGTTGGTTTCGGAGAGGCTGCCGCCAAATACCGTGAAGTCCTGAGCAAAGACAAAAACGAGGCGACCTTCGATCCGCCCGAAGCCGGAAATGACGCCATCGCCGGGGATCTTCTGTTCCGCCATCCCGAAATCAGTGCAGCGGTGCTCCACGAGTTTGTCGAGTTCTTCAAGCGACCCCTCGTCGAGGAGGATCTCGACGCGCTCGCGGGCGGTGAGACGCCCTTCGCGGTGCTGACGCTCGCGGCGTTCGGGTCCTCCGCCTTCCTCGGCGCGGCGGACCTTGTCCCGAAGAACTGCGACTCGATCGGTCATCGTTCTCGTACCGGGCGGATTTGGGTGAGTGGATCCCGGCCTTCGCCGGGATCCGCCGGGCGCGCTTCGGTCATGTTCACCCGGCTAGTTTGGGAGACGACCGCACTGCGCGGCGCCACAAGGAGGGCCGACGCCGCAGCCACCCATGGGGGCCGGGCTTTCCGCGCGGGCCGCGCCACCCGTTGAGACCGCGAAGGTGGAGAGTAGGCGGGTGACATCGGTGGCCCCGCACGCGGGGCAATCGGGCTGGTCGTTGAAGGTGCGCGCGTACCGTTCGAAGGGTCGCGCGCAACGGGTGCATCGGTATTCGTAGAGAGGCATGGGCTTGCTGCCGTCGATGATATCGCCTCGGCTCAGGGCAAGGCACCTTTTGCTTTGGGCCCTGGTCAGGGAACCACGATCCGCAGGACGGGGCCTGGAGCGCTCTCGTTCTCGCCCTTGTCGACCGCCACGACTTCGTAGGTGCGGGGCCCGCGGGTCATGTTGTTGTCACGCACGCGCAGCAGCAAGCCCTCGGTCTGAACGACCAGGGCTCGAGGCTCGGTGCCGGTGGTGCGATACAGGCGGTAGAAGGCGGTGTCCGCCGAAGGAGAGGGGAGCCAGGAGAGTTCGACAAAGGTGGCGCCGACGTCGCCAAGGAGACGGGCGGGCGGAGCGGGCGGCACCAGGTCCTTGATCTCGACGCAAACGGGTACGGTCTCGGCGCTTTCAACCATCGGCTTGAAGGACGCGACGTAGCGTAGCGCATAGCACGCGGTGGTGCCTGGCACGACGCTGCTG
>CAZFQH010000177.1:0-8222 GCA_964520805.1 uncultured Acidobacteriota bacterium
GACGTAGCCAGGGGCATGGGCGTCGAGCTGGGGGTGGGCGTCGGATCGTCTTCATCGCGCGGCTCCGGCCCGTCTTCAGAGACCACGATCTTGCCTGGCTCCTTGCCCATATCGCGGATATCCCTTTTCAGATAGCCCGCCCATCGCATTTGCCGCAACACCTTGCGAGTGGCGCGGGCGTGGAGGCCCGAGTTGATGCGCGGGTTGATGCGACGCGGCGACGGAATCATGGCGGCGAGGCCGGCCGCCTGGTCGACATCGAGCGACGCACAGCTCGTCCCATAGTAGCGGCGCGCCGCCGCCTCGCAGCCATAGACCCCATCCCCCCACTCGATGACGTTGAGATAGATCTCGATGATCCGCTTCTTCGGCAAATCGCCTTCCATCCAGGAAACCACGATGGCCTCGCGCACCTTGCGGATCAGGCTCTTGTGGGTCGTAAAGAAGAGATTCTTGGCCAGCTGTTGGGTAATGGTGCTGCCGCCTCGGGCGTACCGGCCTTTCTCGATGTTGGTTTCAATCGACTCCCGGACCGCGTCCCAGTCGATGCCCTCATGCCCAAAGAAGTTCGGATCCTCCGCGGAGAGCACGGCGTGAATGAGGTTTTTCGAGATGGCACGAAGGGGCACCGTGGTCTGGAGCCGCCGTAGCTTCCGGCCCGCGTCCCGGGCTTCACCGTCCCGTTGCCTCATCACCGAGGTCTCCGCGGGCAGCATGCGGGCAAGGTCGCGCACTGCCGAACGCGAAGGCAGACCGAGAAGGACCCACGCGCCCAACAGAAGCAAGCCGAGGAGGGCGAACTGCGCCGTCCTCTTGATGATGTGCAAAAACCGTTTCAGAAAAACCCCCGTGTGGCGCCCGGCTTTCGAGCGACCCCCGTTGATACACTAAAAGTCTACGAATGCTGCAAGAAGCGCTCCGAAACAAATACGAACTGGTGATCGGCCTCGAAGTTCATTGCCAGATGAAAACCCGGACAAAGCTCTTCTGCTCCTGTCCCAACAACTTCGGCGACGCCCCGAATACGAACGTCTGCCCGGTCTGCCTCGGACTGCCCGGCGCCCTGCCCGTGATCAGCCGAGAGGCGGTCACCCTGGCCGTTCGGGCGGCCCTCGCCACGGGTTGTACGGTCCACGAGACATCGGTCTTTTCGCGAAAGAACTACTTCTACCCGGACCTGCCGAAGGGGTACCAGATCTCCCAGTACGACCGTCCCTACGCCACCGACGGGAAGGTCGAGGCGTTGGAAGGGGACGGAGCATCGAAAACCGTCCGGCTGGAACGTATTCACATGGAAGAGGACGCAGGGAAACTGCTTCACGAAGGCTACCCCTGGTCGAAGGACCAGAGCGGCGTCGATCTCAATCGAAGCGGCTCCCCGCTCATCGAGATTGTGAGCCGGCCGGATATGCGCTCGGCCGTCGAGGCCCATGCGTATCTCACCGCCCTGAAGGCCATCCTGGTCTATGCGGGCGTATCCGACTGCAACATGGAAGAGGGCTCGCTGCGCTGCGACGCCAACGTTTCTGTACGTCTTCGTGGCGCTCCAGAGTTCGGGACGCGGGCCGAAATCAAGAACCTCAATTCCTTCCGCAACGTTTCCCGGGCCATCGAGTACGAGTACGAGCGCCAGGTGGGCCTCGTCGAAGCCGGGCATAAAGTGGTCCAGGAAACCCGCCTCTACCGCGCCGACAAGGACGAGACGGCGTCGATGCGGTCCAAAGAGGACGCCCACGACTACCGCTACTTCCCTGAGCCCGACCTGCCGCCGCTGGTCATCTCCGCCGGCTGGCGCGCCGATACCCTGAAGGCTCTGCCCGAACTTCCTGCCGCCAAACGCTCGCGTTTCGTCGCGGACTACGGGATTCCGCACTACGACGCCGAGGTGCTGACGCTGACCCGGGAGGTCGCCGACTTCTTCGAAGCCGTGGCGAGAGGATGCGGGAACGGAAAGGCCGCATCGAACTGGATCATGACCGAAGTCATGCGGGAGATGAAGGGACGGGCCAGTGCCGATGGCGAGGTCTCTTATGCGAGTTGGCCCATCACGCCCGAAGCACTCGCGGAACTCATTCGCCTGATCGATACCGGGGCCATCAACGGCAAGACTGCCAAGGAGGTCTTCGCCCGGATGTGGACGTCGGGCGAATCACCAAAGAGCATCGTCGAGCGGGACGGACTGTCCCAGGTCTCCGACACCGGCGCCCTCGAGGCTGCCATCCGCGAAGTGATCGCGGCTTCGCCCGAGCAGGTCGCGACGTATAAAAAGGGCCGGACCAATACTCTTGGATGGTTCGTAGGCCAGGTCATGAAGAAGACCGGCGGCCGCGCCAACCCGAAGATCGTCAACGATCTGATGAAGGCGGGGCTCGAAAGCTAGGAGCATGCGCGGGGCGGCGTTTGTGGTGTGCGCTGCTCCGCTCAACCAACGATCACACTGCACGGAGAAACTGGACGAATGAAGAAACTGACTGCACTCGCGTTGACTTTGATGGTGGCGAGCCTCGCCACAGCCCAACTCCCTCCGCGGGGCAAAGCCTCTGCGGCGGTGGGCGGCAAGGTGGTAACCATCGACTTTGGCCAGGCCAAACTCGGCGCCCGCACACTTGATGAACTGATGAAGGGCCTTCCCGCGGACGGCGTGTGGCGCGCCGGTCGCGACCAGGTCACAACCCTCAGCACCGAAGGTCCCATCACGATCGGCGGCAAGACCGTGCCCGCGGGCAAGTACTCGCTGTATGTGCCGGTGGCCAAGGACGGCACGTACTCCCTGGCCGTGAACAAGCACCTCGGTGTGGCCCTCAAGACGATTTTCGCGGCGGCTCCTCCGGCGGTCGCGAACGAGCCCTGGCCGATCATGTCCGACTATGACAAGCAGATCGGCAAGGACGAAGTGGCGCGTGTGGTCCTCACCGGCGGCAAGAACGCCGCTCCCGTGGATCCCTTTGCGATCACCCTGACCCCGAAAGGCACGGGTGCCACTTTGACCCTCGCGTGGGGCGACCGGAGCTTCTCCACCGAGATCGCGGCCGGCAAGTAGTCGTCCCTCTTCAACGAGGTTTCGGTCAGGCGGGCTCTTCGGAGCCCGCTTTTTTTGTGACCGCGGCGCGTTGGGCCATCCACCATTCGTCGAGCCTTGGGGTCAGAACGTAGGCCACCGGAGCGAGCGCGAATCCCGCGATGAGATCCACCACAAAGTGGTGCCTCAGGTAAATGGTGGAAGCCCAGAGGCCAAGGGACAGCGGGAGGAGAAGGAAGAAGAGAGGGCGGGTGAAGCGCCAGGCGAGGCCGAGGGCCAGGAGGGAAACTGCGGCGTGCAGAGAGGGGAAGGCGGCCCGGGAGTCGGTGGGCAACAGAGCCAGGGTACCCTCAGCGGCGCGGGAGGCAAGACCGGGCGAGAGGGCGGGAGGCTCGGTCTCCCACGGCCAGGTGGGTCCCCTCACGAGGTCGCGAATCGGGTCGCCCCCAAAGTTCTTCTTGAACTCGGCGGCGAGAACGATTCTCGGAGGCGCGGCCGGAAAGATCAGATACAGGGCATATCCGAGGTAGAAGCAGACGATGATCGAAAGGGCGGCCCGCCGAAAGTCGGAGAGACGCTTCTGGAACAGGAGCAGGAGCGGCACGGCGGGTGCCAGAAAGGCGAAGCTCATGTAGAAGAGTTGGAAGACTTCGGTGCGCTCCCGCGTATAGAACTGCTCGACCCAAAGCACCGGCTCGATGCCGAAAAGCCAGATATCCAGAGCGAGGAGATCATGGTGAATGTCGTTGGGATTGACGAAGCCGATCGTGTCGTGGAGGTTGGTGTAGATGAGGATGCAGAGCAGGAACGGCAACATCTCCCGCAACATGAAGAGCCCCGACCCCGCCTCGGGTTTGCGACGCACGGCAAGATAGAGAACGATCGCGCAGAGGATGGCGACGCCGATGCGGAGAACGCCGCCTGCGAACTTGGGTCCGATGGCTCCCGAATCCGGGGCAAAGTAGTGGGCAAACCCGGTGATCCAGGTGGTCGGCAGCAGGAACATCGCGGCAATCGCCTCCTCGGGTCGCATCCCGAAGAGAAGCCCCCGGAGCTTGCCTGGGACCCGTTGATCGTCCGACAAATTCACGCCGCGTCGCGATGTTCGCCGAACACGCCCCGCAGACACGTGGCGATTTCGCCTACAGTGGCCCAGGCGAGTACCGCGTCGATGATCGGAGGCATGAGATTGGCGTCGGTCCGGGCCGCACTTTCAAGCGCCTGCATGGCCGTGCCCCAGGCGGCCGGATCGCGGCGGGCCCGAAGAGCGCGCAGTCGTTCGACCTGATCGCGTTCGAGGCCAGGATCGACACGGAGCAGGCCGGTTCGGGGCGCTTCGTTCTCTTCAATGAACTGATTGACGCCCACGATGACCGTCTCGCGGTTCTCGAGATTGCGCTGGATGCGGTAAGCCGATTCTTCGATCTCCCGCTGGATCTCCCCGCGTTCGATGGCCTTGAGGGCGCCGCCTTTCGATTCAATGCCGTCGAGCAGGCGCAGGGCCTCGGCCTCGATGTCGTTGGTCGCGGCCTCTATGGCCAGGGATCCGCCGAGCGGGTCGACCATGTCGGCCAAGCCGGTCTCATGGGCGATCACCTGCTGGGTGCGCAGAGCAAGGGTGGCCGCGGCCTGGGTGGGCAGAGCCAGGGCTTCATCCATCGAGTTGGTGTGCAGACTCTGGCAGCCGCCAAGCACCGCCGCGAGAGCCTGCAACGTGACCCGGACGATGTTGTTCTCGGGCTGCTGCGCGGTGAGGGTGACGCCGCCCGTCTGCACGTGGAAGCGAAGGTGCTGGGCTTTCGGGTTCGAGACCCCGAAACGCTCTTTCATGAGGGTCGCCCACAGGCGGCGCGCCGCCCTGAACTTCGCCACTTCCTCGATGAAGTCCGAGTGGCAGGCGAAGAAGAATGACAATCGCTCGCCAAAGACGTTCGGATCGAGGCCCCTCTCCTTCGCGGCCCTTACGTACTCGAGGGCATGGGCGAAGGTGAAGGCCAGTTCCTGGGGTGCGGTGGAGCCCGCTTCGCGGATGTGATAGCCGGAGATCGAGATTGTGTTCCACTTCGGCACGCGCTCGTGGCAATAGGCGAACACATCGGTGACCAGTCGCAGCGAAGGTTTGGGCGGATAGATGTAGGTCCCGCGGGCCACGTACTCCTTCAAGATGTCGTTCTGGACGGTGCCGGAAAGCGCTTCTTCGGGAATGCCGCGGCGTCGCGCTACCGCGATGTAGAGAGCGAGGAGGATCGAAGCACTCGCGTTGATGGTCATCGACGTGGACACCCGATCCAGGGGGACGGAGTCGAACAGGGTTTCCATGTCCTCGAGCGAATCGATCGCCACCCCAACCCGGCCGACCTCGCCCATGGCGTGGGGATCATCCGAGTCGTATCCGATCTGGGTGGGCAGGTCGAAAGCCACCGAAAGGCCGGTTGTCCCCTGGGCGAGGAGATAGCGGTAGCGCTCGTTCGACTCGCGCGCGGTCCCAAACCCCGCGTATTGGCGCATGGTCCAGAACCGCGACCGGTAGCCGCCCTCATGGAGGCCGCGGGTGAACGGGAAAGTCCCTGGTGGGGCTTGCGCCGGCGCCGGTGTCGAAACGAAGGCGGGTCGGGGAAGGCCGGACGCCGAAAGGAACTCCGCTTTGCGGTCGGATTTCTTGGCAGAGGGCATGGGATTTCTCGGGTCGAGCGGGAACGATACCTATTCCGCGGGCCTTTCCCCCACTATGATCCCACTTCGAACCCTTTCCTGGAGAACCTCCCCCGATGCACAGTCCCGAAATGTCCGCCTTCATCCAGCTCGTCCTGCGCTGGTTCCACATCTTTTTCGGTGTGATCTGGATCGGACACCTCTACTTCTTCAACTTCGTGAATGTGCCCTTCCAGGCGGCGCTCGACAAGGACCTGAAGCCGAAGGTCAATCCGGCCCTCCTCCTGCGCGCCCTGTGGTGGTTCCGCTGGGGTGCGATGTGGACGTTCCTCTTCGGCTGGCTCCTCTTCACCATCACCTACCTGATGGGCGGCAACCTCTACGATGCCGGTGGCGCCTTCTCCCGCCGCGGTCTATGGATGCTGGTGGGCGGCCTGCTCGGCTCGGTGATGTGGTTCAACGTGTGGTTCGTGATCTGGCCGGCCCAGAAGCAGATCCTGGGCGGCCTGCTGGGTGCCAATCCGCCGGCCCCCGCGGAGCTGCCCAAGAAGGCCCTGCTGTTCTCGCGCATCAACCTCTGGCTCTCCGGGCCGATGCTCGTGGCCATGATCGCCGCCTCCCACGCCGATATGTGGACGGCCATGCCCAGCTACCTCCACGGGGTCTTCATGCTGCTCGCCCTGGGTGCCATTCACGGCATGCTGAAGCTGGCGCCGAAAAAAGGCACGGGCCTCTGATTTCGGACTGAGACTCCGGCCCTGACGCAGGAAGGGGACCTCATCGAGGTCCCCTTTTTCTTGGCTACTTGTGGATCTGTTTAGTTTTTGGCGCCGGCCGCGGGCACAAACGTGACACCTTTAGGCTCAAGAAAATCAGGAAGTTTGCTGCCTTGTTTGGCCGAGGTCGCCTGCACCTTGATGGTCGACGCCTTCTTCGCGTCTTTCTGGACCGCGGGGAATTCGCACTCGTTTTCGGCCTGAATCTGAAGCTGATAAGTACTCGTGCGCTTGCTCTCGTACTCGGTATCGACCGCCTGGATGTAGTACTCCAGCGACCGCAGCTTGCCGACCTTGACACCGGGCAGAGTGGTGCAAAAACGCGCACCCTCGAACGCCATCTCCGTGACGAGATACTCCTTGTCACCCGGCCGGCGGAAATACGCGCGGACCTTGGCGATGTCCCCGTCATCCAGAACTGAGGCGCACAATTCGATGGGCTTCGCCACCGTCGAGCACTGAGCCGGCTGATGTTCAACCGAAGGCGGGTCGTTGGCAGGGGCAAGGGCAGGGGCCAGAGCAAAAGCGAGGGCCGGAGCCGCCGCCAGAATGGAGACAAGCGAAGCCGTTTTGAAAGATGACCGATTCATAGCCCCGATCCTACCGCCAACCGCTCTCGTCGAGCGAACGGAGGGTACATTACTGCGCGAAGATCACTTCCAGCTGATGCTGTTCCGGTAGGTTTCGCCCTTGGCACCCGTGACGGTAACGATATAGGTCCACTCTGTGGTGGCATCGCTCCATACTTCGCCTGCGGAGTAGATCGTGGCCGTGTCGCCAGGGGCGACACTCGAAACCGCCAGCGGCTGCGCTGCGCCTACCCCCTTGCCGTTGATGTTCATGCGAACGGTCAGCCCCTGCAATTGGATGGGCGACGACCCTTCGTTGATGAACTTGACCAGCACCTTGTAGGGGTCTCCAGGGCGTGGATTCTTGGGCTGAAGCTCGAAGGCGAGGCTTCCGGGAAGATCAGCGGCCTGGGTGCCCGACTTAACCCCTGCGGCATCACCGAAGCCGGCCGCGCCAAGACCGGACGGTCCACCCGTCTTCTTCTCGGTTCGGCCCGGGGAGAAGGACTTTCCTGAGGGGGCGACCGGCCCCGCCGCTGCGGTGGCGGTGGCGCGCTTGGAGGTCATGGCCCCGATCTTCCCGGCCTGGGCAGGACCGTTGCCCGAATCAAGCTTCAGGACCTCGTCGTACATCGCGATCGCATCGTCGAACTTGTCGGCCCCAAGAGCGGCGGTGGCCTTCGAGAGAAGGTCGTTGATCTGGCCTTCACGCGCAAGTTTGTCCTGCGCGGCTTTTGCCTGGGCCGCCCCGAGGGCGGCCATCTGCTCGGCCGCTTCGGCCTTGGAGATTTCGTTCATGACCGCCGTGACCTCGCGGTCCCAGGGGGCCTTGGTGCTCGCCTCCTGCGCAATCGTGCGGGCGCGGGCGAAGTCCTTGGCGGAGAGAGCGGTACGGGCCGCCGCCAGACGACCGCGGGCGTCCTGCCCCAACCTCGCCTGGTCCAGGATTTTCTGGGCCGCCGTGCTGCCGGAGTCTTCCCTCAAGGCCTCCTGAGCCTTCTGGATGGCGCGGTCATACTCGCCACGGCCGAACGCATCGCTCGCCGCCTGAACGGTGGCCGCGGCTTTTCCGACCGGCTCGAATTTGGGGGCGGGAGCGACGGTCGCTTCCACAACCGGAGTGGGTGCGGCCACGGTCGGTGCCGTCAGCGGAGTGGCGGTGGTGGCCTCCGGAGTTGGAGCAGGCTTCTCGAGCTTGGTGGAGAT
>CAZFQH010000178.1:0-8209 GCA_964520805.1 uncultured Acidobacteriota bacterium
GTCTGATGGCGCACAAAGCGCCGCGTACTTCCGGGCTAGGCTCGCACGGTCCAATGACCAACAAATCCCCGAGCACCGGCGCCCTTTCGGCGGAGGCCAGGGCGATTCAGGACCGACTCTATGAGTCGAAGCCTCGATACGACACCGTCATCATCGGGACGGGGATGGCCGCACTCACGCTGGCGGCGCTCCTCGCCGAACGCGGGCAGCAGGTTTGCATGCTGGAGGCCCACGATCTGCCCGGCGGCTACGTCCATACGTTCAGCTATGGAGAGTTCTCCTTCTGCGCGCAGATTCATTACATCTGGGGATGTGGGCAGGGCGACCGGGTTTGGCGGTTTCTCCAGAAGCTCAAGCTGAACGAAGACATCGCCTTCGACGCCCTCGACCGTGATGGCTACGATCATGTGATTCTGCCGGATGGCAAACGTGTGGCGATTCCCTATGGCTACGAGCAGCTCGCCGCTAACATCGAGTCGGCCTACCCCGGGCAGGGGGTTCGGGTCAGAGCGTTCACCAGCATCCTCGACCGATTGACCACGGAAGTAGCCGCGCTCCCTGACAAAATCCGATGGTGGCAGATTCCCGCGCTGGGCTGGCGCTTCCTGACCCTGCTTCGCTATCAACACAAGACACTTCAGCAGGTTTTTGACGAATGTGCGCTCAGCCGCGAAGCCCAGGCGGTCCTGATCGCCAACGCCGGCAACTTCATGTGCCCGCCCAAGGATCTCTCGATCCTCGCCTACAACGGGCTCTTCTCCGGCTACAACCGGGGGGCTTATTACCCGCGCAAGCACTTTAAGCACCTCATCGGGCGTCTCGTCGAGTTCATCACCTCTCACTCCGGATGCCACGTCTACTACGAGCAGGAGGTGACCGCCATCGTCGCAGGCGAAGACCGCATCGAGTCGGTGCACACCCGTGATGGGAAGGTCTTCACCGCACCCACCATCATCTGCAACGCCGACCCTCAGAAAATGGCCCAGGTGATCGGTCTCGAGAAGTTCCCCCGGTCTTTTCAGAAGCCACTGAAGTACGAGTATTCGCAGACCGCACTCACCGTCTATCTCGGGCTCAAGGGGATCGACTTGAGGGACCATGGCTTCGGCCGACATAACACCTGGCACCTCGAGCAGTGGGATATGAACGAAGCGTGGGCGCAGGAGATGCGCCAGGATTGGAGCCGGCCCTGGGTTTTCATGGCCACCCCCTCGCTGCACACGGACGAACCGGGCACGTGCCCGCCGGGTTCTCAGATTCTGGAGCTTGCCACCACCGCAAACTATGACTACTTCCGTGAGCTGCGCGACCGTGACATCCGCGCCTATCGCAAGGAAAAAAAGGAAGTCGAAGACAAGCTGATCGACATCGTGGAGCAGCACCACGTGCCGAACCTCCGCCAACACATCGCCTTGCATGTGTCGGGTTCTCCCACGACCAACGAGGATTTCTGCTGGGCGCCGCGCGGCCATTCGTATGGCCAGCACCTGACCCCTAAGAATATGGGCCTCGGCCGACTTCGGGCGACGACGCCGTGGAAGAACTTCTACTGGTGCAACGCCGCGAGCGGCTACCCCGGGGTCAACGGCACGATCGGCACGGGTATGGAGCTTTACATGCAGCTCACCGGCGATCGCTTCTGGAATCCACGGGATACGCCGGACACCGCCACCCTGCACCGCCAGCTACTAACGGGGCGCTGAAGTTCTCCGCCCCCCCCTAACTTCGGGGAACCTGGGCGACATCATGGATCAGAAGCCGGGCGGTCTTCTGCCCGCTGCGACTCGCTCCTTCGATCCAGGGCGCGTTCATGTAGTCGCCGCACAGGTACAGACCGTCGTGGCCCTGGCCGTCACGCAGGAAGTCCTTTACCCGCGCGATCTGCCCGCAGTCGTACTTCGGGATGGCCTCGGGCCACCGCTGGAGGTCGTAGGCTTGAACGTGGTCAGCCACCGCCCGGAGGTCGGCGTTCAGAGTGAGCAGTTCGCGTCTGGCGACCTCGAAGATCTGCGTGTCCGGTGCGTCCAGGAGGGAGAGGGCCGCCTCCTCGTGAAGGCCGACGTTGACCAGCGACGTTCCCTCGTGGGTGTTGTGGTCTCCTTTGAGCGACTCGTTCGTGAATTCGGAAACGATCCGGTTTTCGACGTAGGGCACATAGAAGCAATGCACATGTCCCAGGGTTTCCTTGGGGACGCGAAACGAGACATTAATGGTCGCGGCGTAGCGGGTCTGTTCGAGCAGCGCGCGGTGACCTCCAGCATCATCCCCGAGGATGGCGAGCGCGGCCTTGGGCGTGGCCGCTAACACCACCCGGTCAAAGGCCGTGCTGGAGCTTTTGGTGTCGACCCTCCAGGCACCGCTCTGGGCTGTCAATGAGAGCACGGGCTGCCCGCGATGAACGACCATCCGGTCCGCCAGCGCGTCCGGGATCGACCGCATATCGCCATCGGCGTAGAGGACGCTGAAGTCATAGGCGGGATCGGCCATCATGCTGAACAGGGACATGAAGGCGGCGGTGCTGAGTTCGGTCGAGCGCGAGAACATCATGCAGGTGTTGAACGAATCCACGATGTAGTCGGCGAACTCCTGGCCCACCTCGCGTTTCGCGAAGGTGTAGGCATCTTCCTGATTCAAGTCGTCCGGAACCTGGCCCAGGTCGAAGAAGTCGAGGTCCTTGTGGGCGTTCCGCGCTCTGATCACGAAGGCTAGAAACCGAAAACGGCTGTGCAGATCGAGCGCACCCATGCGGAAGATGCTGCGAATCGAGCTGAAGTTCATCGAGTACGGGCGTCCCCCGCGATAGACGATGTGAGCCACCGGGCTCGCCTGCCGCCGCTCGATTCCCATTTCCTCGGCCAGGGCATTCACGCCGCGGTAGGCACGGATCAGGAAGTTGGCGCCGAGGTCGAAGTCCAGCCCGTCCTTGGTGCGCGTGCTCATGCGCCCGCCCACTGTGGCCTCTCGCTCGAAGACTTCCACATCGATGCCGGCCTTGTGAAGCTCCCAGGCGCAGGTCAGTCCCGCGATACCGCCGCCAATCACCGCCACTTTCATGACTCCACCTTAGGCGAAAGACCCGGTTGGCCGTTCGATCAGGTCACTCAGTTCTTTGCAGTTCAGCGGGGTCCGGCGTCCCCAGAGTGGCGGACCGGGCAAACTCCTGATCTTCACCACGCACGAGCCCCGGGATCACTTCGCGGCCGAGCTGCTGCTTCGAATGAACGCCGGCCTTGCCGTAGGGGCAACCCTTGTGGTTGCCCTTGATCGCACGGGGCCACAGGGGTCGTCCTTCCCCGAGAAGTCGATCACACCGTAGCGTTCAAAGGCGGGTCTATCGGGCTTCTTCAGCCCGGCGGCCGAGAAGATGTCGATGACACCCTCGGAAGCGACGGCCCCAGAAACGATCTGCCGCACCGCGTGGCTCAGATCCTCATCCGTCTTGCCCTCGCCGGTCTGGTCGCCCTTCAGCATCGCCGCCCGAATGGCCTGGAAGAAGCCGACATTGTCGCGGATCGCCAGAGCAGCCTCCGAGGGCACGGCCAGGGCGAACGCCCGGGACAGCTCGTTCACTGCGCCGACGAACCGTGACTTGCCGTCTTCGAGCTTCAGGAGGTGCCCGCGAGAAGCAGGGATCAGCGAGGCGCTGCTGCGCCGTGCCGGACACCCACGCCGCCCATGAGAAGCCGGCATTCGCCGAACGCTGCATCCCGCCTGGACTTCTTCGCTCAGGAGCCCGAATATTCCCGATATTCGGGCCCTTCGACTCATCGCCAGCCGGGCGCATCGCTCGTGGCCCGAGGCCAGGCGGTCGCGCTCTCGGTGCTGCAGCGGACTTTCACCACAGACTGCTAGCAGGGCCAGAAATATTTTTCGGGACCGTTTGCGAGGCAACTAGAGCGCTCGTCTTCGGGAATGCCCGCTGGCCTTCAGGCGAAGAGAGGCAAAGGCGGCCTCGAATTCCTCATCCGGGACGTAGATGGGAGTCAACGCTTTCCGAAGGGCTCCCAACCGCTTGATCTTGCCACTTCGCAACCCCAGGGCTGCCGCGTTGTAGACGTCCTCGAGCAGGTGAGTGCTCTTCTGAGCCACGCCATTGAACCGAACCGAAATCACCGCGCAGTAGCGCAACGCCTCAGTCAGATCGGCAGCAGAGAGGGTGTCCTTGGCGGCCAGCGCCAAAGGCAGGTACTGGGTTACGTTGAACAGGTTCAAGATCCGGACCTGTGCCGCGGCGCCTGGATAGTCGAGCCAGTGCTGAGACGTTGGGTCGGCAAGGGCCTGGTACCAGCCGGCATCCCGATCAAGAGTGTTCAGAAGCGCGAAGACCGACTTGACGTCGCGGATATCACGCTTGATCGTCTTGAACAGTTCCTTCCTCCGTAGGAACGGTTGGGCGGAGTTCAGATGGTGGCGCAGAAATTCCGGCAAACGGGATGTGCCCACCTTGTCGCCCACCCGGTTCCAAAGGATCAGCAGGTCGTCGATCTCGTGCTCGGCCCGGCCGTCGGCCAGGGAGAGGAGGAAGTTCTTGATGAGATCTGGCTCGGACAACTCGAGCCCGCGCGCGTTCAGCGTCTCAAACACTGTGAAGGCGGACAGCTCGTCTTCGACGCGGATGGCGATAAAGACGAGTCCCTCGGTTCGCTCGACGAACTTGGCCACCGCCTCGCCTTTTTGATCCCGGAACTTCTCGACGAGGCGGGCGCGAAAGAACTCGAAGCACTCCCAGAGAAGACGCTCGGAGTCCCGCAGGGTCCGCTTGCTGGCCGGAGCGACCCTTTGGGTCAGGTTGTTTCGGTAGAAGGCATCATCGTGATGGTTCAGCCGCAATTTGCTTTCGACCCGCAAGGAAACCGCGTCCCGCGCGCCGATGTAAGAGGCTTCCAGCAACTCGGCTCGCTGCCGATTGTTGTCCGGCTCGTCCCCCCCTCCGCGCGTGTACGAAGCAGGTCAATGGCGGCAAGGACAAAGATGCTCAGTGTGGTAACCCGCTGCTGACCGTCGATGATCTTGAAGGTCTTCCGATCCTCGGCCTGAAGGACGATGGCGCCCATGTAGTGGTCGGAGGTCTGCTGGTCCAGCCCGCAGAGGTCCTCCCACAGGTCTTCCCAGTGCTCCTGCTTCCAGGAGTAATCGCGCTGGTAGCGCGGGACGGAATAGGTCTTGCCGTTCCCGAGAAGCTCCTTCAGATCCTCGGTGGCCGTGACCAGCAGATCGGACTTGCCCATGGTGGTTGGCTGAAGTTTAGACCCGCACGAAGAACCCGGTGCCGTCCCCCTATCGAGGAGCATCCTGATCGATCCCCGAATCTCGTTCGGCCGGCCAGTGGTGCAGGGCGCCTTCATCTCGACCCGCAGCATCACCGATCGAATCGACGCGGGCGAAAGCGTCGAGGACCTGGCCAAGGGCTACGCGATCACACCGGAGGAGATCGAACAAGCCGCCATCTATGAGCAGGCGGCTTGAGCCTTGTCTTCTTCACCGATCGAGACCTCGGCCGAGGATCGAGTCGTTCCTGAGCCAGGAGAGGGCACCCTTCATCGCCAAGGTCTACCGCCCTACACCGTCGGACCTAGGCGCCGACCCCGAGTCGCTCGGGCGCATCGAACGCTGGTGGCCACCTCAGAAATAGGAGCTTCGCCTAACTCGACGCCCTCAGCGCCTCGATGCGCTTCCGAAGGAGGGGGCATGCCGTCATTGAGCAGAGATCCGAGGCGTTCTCCCATCCACCGATAGAGACTCCGGCCATGTCGACTCATCCTGAACGTTGGTTGGGGGCGAGCTGATGTAGATGCGAGCCTTACCTGCTTCGGGCCTCTCATCGAACTTGGGGGTAACGCCGAAGAGCCGCTGCGCCTCGCTTGGCTGTCCGCCGATCTCGGCGCAAACCTGCGTCCGGGGCTCGCCCCAGAACCAGACCTCGATCTCCACGCAGTCCCGTCGCGAAACCAACGTCATGGCAACAGTGACATGCGGAAGCATCGCGGGGAAGCGAATCCAGTAGTTCGGCCGGGGAACGAGCGGTGGACGCCTTCAGCTTCTGCTCTTCGAGATACTGCGCAAGGCCGGTCCAGAAGCGCTGCCGCATCTCGCCCGCCCTGGTGGGCTCGGATGCCGCCTGCTGGACTTCCGTGACCACTTATTGGGCCTGCTGACCACGTTGAACTTCGGGGCAAACGGGGAGTCACCGATCCGCCAGAGCTCCACCTCCAGCCCGAAGAAGTTGATCTTCTCGGTGGTGTGCTCATTCAGCCAGTCGAGGGCGGCGCGATGTTCGTCGGTGAACTCCGGAGCGATCCAGATGATGGTGACCGCCTCAAGCCCCGCCGCGTAGGTGAGGATCTGGCCAAGGTGCGTGTGATTGGTCCGCTCCAGCTGGTTCTCGATCAAGACCCAGGCATCGTTCGGATCCTTGCAGAGGATGTCGGCGCGGCAAGCTCTAGGTCGAGCCCGCCTCGCCGAGGAGTTTGAGGTTCTCCTCCTGAGCGAGCCACGGCGTGAAGTCGGACGCCTCGTACGCCCACGACTCGCGAAGAGCGACTTTCTCAAGACGCCCGAGAGCTTTGTTGACCATATCGTTCCCTCCATCTCTTCTCTAGTCGTGAAGTCCTACGCCGAGTCTCGCCGCATCGAGGTGCCCGCCGCAGGTTCCTTGCGATGGCGGCGTCCAGCCTCACGCCCTCCGCCTGTTGCTCGCGGTGCTGCTGAGGCCCCTGCCCTTCGCGGACGAATCGAAGCTGATGGCGGTGTTCGCGGACGGAAGCGCCCGCGGGCGAAGTGCCACGTCCCCGCTCACCGCGGCGTCATCACAGGCGTCGTGGCATCCCTGCTCGTGACCCGGCTTCTCAAGGATTTCCTCTTTGGGGTGTCGACGACGGATCCGCTCATCCTCGGCTTCGTGGCCGCAGCACTTCTCCTCGTGGCCATGGGCGCGTGCCTGGTGCCCGCGTTCCGCGCGAGTCGCGTCGATCCGTCCATCGCCCTCCGCGACTGACGACGACGAATCCTCAACTTCTCACGAGCTCCAGGAGGTCGGCGTTGAGTTGATCTTTGTGGGTATCGGCGAGGCCGTGGGGAGCGCCCTTGTAGATCTTCAAGGTCGAGCCCTTGACGATGGTCGATGAGAGCAAACCGGCGGCGGCGATCGGCACAATCTGGTCGTCGTCCCCGTGAACGATCAGCGTGGGTACATCGAATTTCTTGAGATCCTCGGTGAAGTCCGTCTCGGAGAACGCCTTGCTGCAATCGTAGGTGTTCTTGTGTCCGGCCCTCATGCCCTGAAGCCAGAACGAATCCATCATCCCTTGAGAGACCCTGGCGCCCGTGCGGTTGGCCCCGAAGAACGGTCCGCTCGCGATGTCTTTGTAGAGCTGCGCCCGGTCGGCGAGAGAGGCCTGACGCATGCCGTCAAAGATGTCCATGGGCAGGCCGCCGGGATTGCCGGACGTCTTGAGCATCAGCGGCGGGACCGCGGCAATGAGCCCGGCCTTGGCCACGTTCTTTGTGCCGTGACGGCCGATGTATCGCGCGACCTCGCCTCCGCCCGCGGAGAAACCGATCAGGACCGCGTCCTTCAGATGGAGTTTTTCGATCAGCTCCGAGAGGTCGTCGGCATACGTGTTCATGTCGTTGCCGCTCCAGGGCTGGCTCGACCTCCCATGGCCCCGTCGGTCGTGGGCGATGCAGCGGTAGCCGTTCCCGGCCAGGAACAACATCTGCGCGTCCCAGCTGTCGGAGCTCAAGGGCCAGCCGTGGCTTAGCACCACCGCGGGGCCGACGCCCCAATCCTTGTAGTAGATCTCCGTGCCGTCTTTGGTCTTGAATGTGCTCATGGGTTTGCCTCAGCCTTTGGGCAGAGCAAACCCTGTGCCCGCACGGCGCGGGAGGTGCCGCGAAGGGGCGGGCCATATCAGCCGCAGGCGGCTATCGAAGGTAGCGGGTGTGCCGGGACATTTCTACAAACAGACACGAGGCCGTGTCGGCGCAGGCTATGGCCTCCCCAGCAGGTCCATCAGCGAGCGGGTGGCATGAACTGAGTTCGCCGATTTCGGCGTTTGGGGGCCTTGAGTGCCGGGCCGGGGCCGTGAGCGACGACGCTCAACTCAGCCAGGGCCTCGGCGACCGCTTCGCGCCCGCCTTCTGCCGCGCAGGCTCCTAGAACCTGAAACCGAGCGAGAAGAAATAACTCCTGGCCGACTGGTAGTCACCC
>CAZFQH010000179.1:0-8194 GCA_964520805.1 uncultured Acidobacteriota bacterium
CCCGCGAATTGAAGGCCGGTGAGAGTGAGGTCGAAGAAGACCGAAACTGCTACGAAGATGGGCGTGGCGATCAAGGCCGGCACCGGCGAGTAGATCGAGATACGCCCGCCGTCCGCGGTGGCTCGCGTGAACGGGTCAGATCCGTCCTCTGCCTTCAGGACGACGGTCCTACGTTCCACCAAAGCTGTCGCGGTTTTTTCGAGAACGTTTGTATCCCCCGAGCCAATGGCGCGGCCATTCGCGAGCATCACCCCGAAGGAAAGGGAGAACGCGAGAACCGCCACCCGCCCCGAACCGGTCACTTGACCGCGGCGGTTGCGGGATCGGACCGTCGCCGCCGCTGATACTCGTCCACCGCCCGCTCGTGATCCTGCAGAGTCTTGGAGAAGACATGGGTGCCGTCGTTGCGGCTGACGAAATAGAGATGCTCCGTCGTCTCGGGGCTCAGCACCGCCTCAAGGGCCAGGCGCCCCGGCGAGCCGATGGGGCCGGGAGGCAGGCCGGCAAAACGGTAGGTGTTGTAGGGCGAGTCACCGGAAAGATCAGCCTTGCGGATATTCCCGTCGTACCCCCCGGTCAGCTTGAGCGCGTAGATAACCGTGGGGTCGGTTTGCAGACGCATGCCGGTGCGCAGCCGGTTGAGAAAGACCGCGGCGATGCGCGGACGCTCTTCGGGGGCCGCGGTTTCAAGCTCGACGATGGAGGCGAGAGTCACAATCCCGCGCAGGGTGAGCGGCACTCCCGCGATGGTTCGCCCACTCGGGGTGAGGCCCAGGTCCTCAAAGGTCCGTCGCGACTGTCGCACCATCTCGGCCACCAGGCCGCCTTCGAAGGGGCCGTCCTGGATCTCATAGGTCTCCGGAAAGAGATACCCCTCGAGATTCTTCGCCTGCGGATCGAGGTCGAAGATGGCGCCTGGATCTTTCGCCGCGGCCAGCACGGCGTCGCGCGAGAGGCCGCTGCGACCCGCGATTTCCGCCACTTCGAAGATGTTCCGGCCTTCCGGGAATGTGACTTCCCGTCGTTCGACCGCGCCCTGAACCAGCTTCTGCCCGATATCGAGCATGGAATACGGGCCCTCGAATCGATAGCGGCCAGCTTTGATCTTCGCACCGTCGCCGCGGAGGCGGACCAGAAGGACGAAGGTCCACGGCCGCTTGAACAGGCCCTGCGCCGCGAACTGCTCGGCGATCTCCTGCGTAGAGGCACCTTTGGCAACCACGATCTCGACTTCGGGACCACCGGTCGGGGCTTCGGTTTCGGCCACCCACAAGACCCGCAGGGCAAGTGCTCCCAGCACCACGACGGCGACCAGGCGGGCCTTCACGATGTCGGGGTCGTCCGGGCGTGGGCCTGGGTGTCGAGATAGCTCTGAAGGATCAGCACCGCCGCCATCTGGTCGATGACCTCTTTGCGGCGGGCGCGCGAGAGGTCGCCCTCGATGAGCACCCGTTCGGCCTCGCGCGTCGTGAGGCGTTCGTCCCACATCTCGACCGGTACGCGCAAGCGTCGCTTTAGCACTTCGACAAACTCACGGACCTTGGCGCTTTGAGGGCCGGATTCGCCGCGCAGAGTGAGGGGAAGGCCGGCGATGACCCGGGAAACGCCCCGCTCTTTGACCAGGGCTTCGACCCGGAAGGCGTCGGCCTTGGGCCCTCGGCGCGCTATGGTTTCGACCGGGGAGGCGAGGATCCGGCCTTCATCCGAGCAGGCCACCCCGATCGTGCGGTCACCGATGTCTAGAGCCATGATCCGCATCGAGTTTTTGGGTCGGCGCAGTATACGGGGCGCGGCCCGACCTCTCATGCGGCCCCCCTTCTGAAGATTGGCACCGACCGTGCGTAGAATGACCGGAAGGTCACCAGAAGGAAACCTCAAACCATGCCAAGCAAGTATGTCCTCGAGCAGGAACTCGGCGCCGGAGGCATGGGTCGGGTTTACCGCGCGCGCCTGGTCGGTGAGGCGGGCTTCGAGCGTCCGGTGGTCATCAAGAAGCTGCTCGACGCCAAGGGCGAAGGCCTGATTCACCTGTTCGTTGAAGAGGCGCGGCGATACGCGGTTCTCGACCACGAAAACATCGGACGCATTTTCGACTTCGACCGGGTCGACCAGGATCTGGCCATCGTCCTCGAGTACATCGATGGCTGGAGTCTCTCCGAGTTCATCGACCGTCACCTGATCGTCGACCGGCTGCCGCCCGCCGAGATCGTGGTCTTCATCGTGAGCCGGGTTTGCCGCGGATTGCAGTACGTCTTCGAGCGGGCGGCCATCGTCCACCGCGACGTCTCTCCGTCCAACGTCATGATGACGCGCGAGGGTACCGTGAAGCTCATCGACTTCGGCATCGCGGCCCGCAGCGGGACGCGGAGCGAGAACCTGGTGGGAAAGCCGTCCTACATGGCGCCCGAGGTGATCGCCTCGCTCAGCATGGACAACCGGAGCGATGTGTTCTCGCTGGGTGCGGTCTTCTACGAGATGTTGACTCTGGACCGGCTGTTCAAAGGGGCCACCGCAGAAGCCACATTGATCGAGGTGGTAGCGGGCGTGATGCGTTCCCCCCGCGATCTCAATCCCGATGTGCCCGAGCCCGTGTTGGAGATTCTCGGCAAGACCCTGGAACGGCGTTTGGAGAAGCGCTACTCAAGCGCCGCCGAACTGGGAGCGGCCTGTGAGCACTGGTTGTACGACAAGGGATATGGGCCGACGAACCTCACCCTCAAGGAGTACCTGAGCGGTCTGTTCGGTTCGCAGAGCTCGACCCAGCAACTGGAGCGGCCACAGTTCCCGGTGATCGAACTGTCGATGTATCCAATCATCGACAGCCAGAAAACCCAGCGCGCGCGCTAACCGGCTTTACTTCTCCACGACGCAGATGAGGCCCTCGCCGGAGGGCTGGGTCTCGACCACGCCGTTGCGGCCGGCGACTCGCCAGCGGTAGGTTCCGAGCCAGGGAATCTTCAGGTCGTATTCGGTGGTCGCTACCTCGAAGGACATGAAGGGAACGTCGCTGTCGATGGGGAGGACTTCGAGGTGGTACCTCGGGTCCTGGCCGGTCCAGATCAGGCGCACAACCTCTCCGGGCCGGACATAGCGCGGGTCGGAGGCCGGAGTGACCACCCGAGGCGCCGGCATCATGGAAACCGGCACGCCGGGCACCGCGTTGGCCTCGATTCTGGTGCTGCCGTTGACGCCCAAGCGCACCTCCTGGCCCTTCGCCTCGACCACCGCCCCCCCATTGTAGGAACCGACAAACGTCGTACCGTTCTCACGTCGCACCAGAGTGCGGCCCGATCCGCTGAGCGTCGCCTCATCCGTGACCACCCTCAGCAGAGTCTGTTCGGGATCGATGTCGATCCGCCCCCGGTCGAGCCTGAGTGTGAGAACCCGGTTCGTTTCGAGTGCCACCTCCGACAAGTCGCCCACCGCGATGGCCGTCCACGGGAAGTCGATTCGCGCGGTGCCGCCCGCCAGAGTGCGAACCCGGTCGCCGATGGCGAGAGCCTGGTCCGGGGCGGCGGGCACCCAGGCCGCGCCCGCTTTCCGCACCTCGACCCCTCCTTCAACCGAGCCGAGTCGTGCCACTTCCAAAGGCGTTTCCGTGGGCCTGGGGTTCGCCGCGGGCGGCTTCGATTGGGCGAAGGCCTTTGGGGCCACGGTGGCCGAGGCGAGCAGGCAGAACAGAAAAGAGAGGGGCTGCTTCATGGGGAGTTTCAGGACCGAGGTTGATCCACCAGCGGTCGCCGCCAGTATGTCTTGATGGTGAACTTCTGCGCGGGAGACACGAAGCTGTCGAGGCCGCTCGCGCTCAGAGCGCTCACCCGCCAGTACAAGTCGCCGATCGGCAGGACGCGCGGGGTCCAGCGGGTCATGCGGATGCCCACGGCGCGATCGACGAGTTGCGCGCAGCTCTCATCCCGGCAGACCTCCACCGTGTAGGTCTGCGCCCCCGGGACCGGATCCCAATCGAAGGTCGGGTTGGAGAAGTCGAAGGACTGGCTGGCGTTCGGGGTGAGCGGCTTGGGGGCCTGCATCAGCGCCTCGGGCCCGCTGGTGCGCCCGTCGGGGGTGACCGCGATGCCCATGCCCGCAGGGATCGGCACAGTCCGTCCCCCCGCGGTGACCTCGGCCTCGCCGTCGTAGACCATGATGCGGCTGCCGCCATCGCCGCTGCGCCGAGCGCGACTGGCCGCACTTCCTTTGGCCCCGGGCTTGGTGGTTCCGCGGGTGTCCCCGATGTAGAACTCGAAATCGTTGGCGGCTCCGTTGGGACCGTCCTTCACCTTCAGGTCCGCTTGGCCCGCGCGGATCTCGATGGCCTTGCGGCTCACGTTCTCCGGGGCTTTCGTCCCCTCGCGCAGAAACACCACCGAGTCCTCGGAGACCACCATCCGCGTCTCATTGTCGAAGCGGAGTTCGGACGACGACTTCTCGAAAGTTCGCACCCCGTCGCGCTCTTGGAGAACGCCGCCGATGGAGGCGGCGGCCCAGGGCCTGGGGAAAGGCATCTGCTCGACCTGCCGGAAGACCTGCTCGATGGTGGCCCGCTTGGCTCCGATGATGCGCGAGGCAATAATGCGGATGCGCGCCCCCGGAGTGATGAAGTGGGGGTTCGTGATCGCGGGATTGGCGTTCACGACGTCCCGCCAGCGCTCGGACGAACCGAGGAACTTCTGGGCGATCGACTCCAGGGTGTCGCCTTCCTGCACCACATACATTCCGGACGCGGGAATTGGCAGAGTTTGAGCCTGCGCGGTCGAAGCGGCGCCGAAGATCGCGCCAACGAGGACGAGCGATAGCAGTCTCTTCAAAAATTCCTCGGAAATCAGGGGGGCAGGAAGACGGGGAAAGTCCAGAGTGTTCTCTGTCTTCATTGGAAATACTTAGGGGAGAAGCCCGGAATGTTATCCGAGCTTGGGTCCGAGCGGTATGGCCGCGGTGGGCGACTCCGTCGAGACCCCTCCAACACGCTCCCCGGTCAGCAGGGGCGGGGGCGTCCACTTCCAGTTGTTGCGAGCCGCGATGGCGCCGAGCGAATCGGCCAGTTCCCGCGCAGTCGTAGGCCGCCGCAGGTCCGGGTTTTTGTGAAGCAGGCCCAGTACGATGTCGTCGACCGCTGGCGGTACCGACCGGTTTTTTTCCCGCACCGGAACTGCGGCCACCGTGGCGGTTTTCAGGAGGGTCTCCTGGGCGTTTTTGCCCACGTGCGGCGGATCGCCGGTGAGAAGTTCGTAGAACACAGCCCCGACTGCAAAAAGGTCCGCGGTTGGCGTGAAGGCGGTGGAGAGCATGGCCTCGGGGGGGAGGTAGCCGGGTGTCCCGAAGACGCCCGAGAGGTCCCCGGTGGCTCGAACCGCGGTGCGGGCGATACCGAAATCCGTCACTTTGACCGCGCCATCGCGACCGAGCAGTATGTTCGCGGGCTTGATGTCGCAGTGAATGACCCCGGCGTGGTGGGCGGCTTCCAATCCCCGCGCGATCTGGACGATCAAAGGCACCGCGAGCTCGACGCGAAGAATGCCGATTTTCTCGATCAGCCGCTCCAGACTCATTCCGTCCACGAACTCCATGGCGAGGAACGCGGCATCGGTGGTGTCCTCAAGATCATAGATGGACACGATGTTTGGGTGATTGAACTTCGCCACCGTCACCGCCTCGCGCAACAGGACATGCCGCTGTTCGGCCTCGCCCACCGTGGCCTTGCTTTCGCCGCCCATGTGGACGGTCTTGATCGCCACCGGGCGTTCGAGCTTGGGGTCCCATCCCCGGAACACCGAGCCCATGCCGCCGGTGCCGAGGATGTCCAGAACGTGGTAGCGCGAGAGGAAGACCTTGCCGATCGATTCGCGATCCAGGGTTTGTCGCCGCATGGTGGCGAAGGCTTCCTTCAGCTGGGTGATTTCGTTCCCCGACGAGGCGGCCTTGGCCTTGCGACGCGCCACCTTCCACTGGGACTTCGCGATCTCGTCGATGGGTCGGATGATGGCAAAGTAGCCGAGGGTCGAAAAAAGGCCGGTCAGCAGCACCGCGGCGGCCACCGCCAGCAACCCCGTTCGCTGCATGCTCGCGGCCACCGCCTCAGCGGTGAGGGCGGGCTCAATGGACGCCACGAACCAGGGGGCGGCCTGCACCGGGCTGTGCGCACCCGCGATCACCGGATCCTGATCGTCGTAGCGCGAGGCCCCGGACGTGGCGCGGGCGGCTCCGCTAGTGAGGAGTGCCGGAGGGAATCGCACGGCCTGATCCGTCACGTTGGACGTGGCGATCATCTTCTGGTCTTTATCGAAGAGGCCGATGATGGCTTCGCGGCCGATTTCTTCGGTCTTGAGAATCTCGGAAAGCTCGGCCCCGTCCACCATCAGCCTCAGCTCGCCCAGGCCCTCATCCAGGGGGGTGGTGATGCGCAGCCAGAGCCGGTCGCCCGGGATGACGGTGACCGGGCCCGTGGTGGCGTTGGCGAGCGGCGCATTCACCCTATCGCCGAAGCCTGACAAGACGGCCCCGCCCACTTCGAGACCGCGCTCGTTCACCACCACCGCGCCCTTGATCACGGGATCGGCCTGCAGCAGTCCCGCCACCATCTGCGCGATCTGGTCACGGCTGCCCCGCAGCAGGAACGGGTTCGAGGAAAGGGTCTGCGCGGATATGCGGAACGAGCGGATCCAGGCATCCACGCGGGCCGCGGTGGTGCGAGCGGTGACCGAGTGAGTGATCAGGATCTGGTCGGTAACCGATTCACGGGTGAGCCGCACCAGCCACGGGATGATGATCAAAGGAATCAGGCTGACCGCGGCGAGGACCAGAACGAAGCGCCCGAGCAGGCCGGTGCGCAGCAGCCGCCCGAACCGCGCGAGTTTCTTTCCGAACGAAGGTTGGTCCAGGGAGGTCGCGGGCACGGGCTGCTAGAGGGGCGCCGCGTTTTTGCAGGCGGCGACGGTGGCGGCGGGGTCGATCGCATCCTTGCCCTCGAAGATGGCCAGAATCTTGCCTTCTTCGTCGATCACGAACGTGGTTCGATTGGCCCACAAGGCACCCTTCACCCGGTAGGCGCTTGAGGCTTTGCCGCCCCGGTCGGAAAGGAGGGGGAAGGAGAGCTTCAGACTCTCGGCGAACTTCTTAAGGGTATCCGGGTCATCCATCGAGATGCCGAAAACCTGGGTGTTCGCTTCGTCGAACATCGACTGGTGGTCGCGCAGGCCGGACATCTCACGGGTGCAGCCACCGGTGAAGGCCTTGGGGAAGAAGGCGAGGACGACCTTTTTCTTTCCCTTGAACTCCGAAAGAGCACCGGCTTTCCCGTGCGAGCCTTGCAGATTGAATGCGGGGGCTATGTCCCCCGGCTTCAGTTTGGGTGCTGGTGTCTCGGCCGCGGCGAGCAGAGTCAGGACCAGGGCGAAGGCGGAAATCATGGGCCGACAACGCTAGCACGAAACCCCGGCGCCCTCTTGCACTTCGGTTCAGCGGCCAGGGATCGCCAGGATGTCGTACGGACCGAGCCTCTCGCTCGCGGTCAATTGGAATATGTCGACGGGGATGGTAGCTCTGGCCCGAGGCGATCGTCAATCCATCGAATCGCTGCGCCGCGCCCCTTGACACAGGCGCGCCCAAGCGCCTAAAACGCCATGGTCCCGGGGGGAACATGAGCGAAAAGCCGCGATCGCGATCAGAGGAACTGCACGAACTGCTGAGCGACCTTGGCCGCTGCGTCCAGGAGGCGGTGACGGGATCCTCCGAAGTCAACGCGGCCCTCGAACGGATCCGCGAGCGCGGATACGAACCCTCATTCGTGGTTGAAACGAGCGTCGCCTCGGGTTCGTCGGCATCGGCCGAGGGTGAGCCCGGCGTGGGGATGAGCGTGGGCGTTCATCGCAGCCCCGACCCTGTGGCATCCACGATGACGCCCCTTGACAAGAAGTTCCTGAGGTCGTTGAAGATCAGCGTCGAGTAGGGGCGTCCGGCCAGCGTCCGGCGGGGAAAGGCAGGGCTTTATGAAGGGTTGGTTGGTTGGGGAATCGGTTGCCAGTATCCGCGGGTCTCTGATCGGCCCCGTGTCGCGCGTGAGGCGGCGTAGAGGTGCCCGGCGAAGGGACGAGGGCCTCGCGAAGCCGCGGCGCGCTGACCGCTCGCAAGACTTATCCTTTTATACGGTACCGTATAGTGCCTTCGATAGCGCCTTCCCGCAGCATACTAAGTGTTA
>CAZFQH010000180.1:0-8184 GCA_964520805.1 uncultured Acidobacteriota bacterium
GGAGGATGCCGAAAAGCGGTAGTGTGCCCGAGCCGGGTTTGGTTGGCGTGGCGCCCGGCAAGGGTGTGATCATGATGGCGCCGGTCTCGGTCTGCCACCAGGTGTCGACGATTGGACAACGTTCGCCGCCGATGACCTTGTGGTACCACATCCACGCTTCGGGGTTGATAGGTTCGCCAACCGTGCCGAGCAGCCGCAGCGAACTCATGTCGTGGGCGTTCGGCCATGCGTCGCCCTGTCGGACGAACGACCGGATGGCGGTGGGCGCCGTGTAGAAGATGCTGACGCGGTGCCGTTCGATGATGTCCCATAGGCGGTCCGGCTTAGGGAAATTCGGAGCGCCTTCGTACATCAAGGAGGTGGCGCCGTTGGCGAGCGGCCCGTAGACCACGTAGCTGTGGCCGGTGACCCAGCCGACGTCCGCGGTACAGAAATAGGTGTCTTCCTCCTTGAGGTCGAACACGTACTTCGAGGTCAACGTGGCCTGGAGCAGATACCCGGCCGTCGAGTGCTGGACGCCCTTGGGCTTGCCGGTGGTGCCGGAGGTATAGAGGATGAACAGCGGGTGTTCGGAATCAAGCGGCTCGGGTGGGCAGTTCGCAGAAGCCCCCGCCATGGCCTCGTGGTACCAGACGTCGCGTCCGCCGACCATTTCGATGGTCTCGCCGGTGCGCCGAACCACCACCACCTTGGCGACGCTTCGGATGGACGGACACGCGGCGTCGACGTTGGACTTGAGATGCACGATGCTTCCGCGACGGCACGCTCCGTCAGCAGTGATGATGATCTTGGCTTCGGCATCGTTCATACGGTCGCTGACCGCTTCCGCGGAGAAACCGCCAAAGACCACGCTGTGGACAGCACCGATGCGGGCGCACGCGAGCATGGCGACCGCCGCTTCCGGGATCATCGGCAGGTAGATCCCGACCCGATCGCCCTTGGCCACCCCCAGCGACTTGAGGACGTTCGCGAACTTGCAGACTTCGCGAAGGAGTTCGCCGTAGGTCACGACCCGAACCTCGCCCGGCTCGCCTTCCCAGATGATGGCGGCCTTGTTCTTCCGCCAGGTCGACGCATGCCGGTCGAGGCAGTTTTCGGAGAGGTTCAGCTTCCCTCCCACGAACCACTGTGCGAACGGCGGCTTCCAGTCGAGTACCGTGTGCCACCGCTCCTGCCAGGTCAGGCACTCGGCCTGCTCTGCCCAGAAACCCTCGGGGTCCTGGATACTGCGCGCGTAGATCTCTCGATACTCCTCGAGCGACTTGATGTGCGCCTGGTCCGAGAACGCCGGTGGTGGTGGAAAGAGCCGCGCTTCTTTCAGGAACGAGTGGATCTCTGACATAGATTCGCGATTGTACCGGCTGGGAGTCTGTGTGGAGAGCCACTCCTGTCCGTCATTGCGCGGTCCGTTCAGGAACCTCGGAGCGGTCTACCGGATTCCCCAGGTCTTGTGCTGCTGCACCGACAGAGCCCAGCCCGGATGGTTCTTCACGAGGTCGACACACCAGCGAAGGGTCTCAGGGTCGAGCGCATCCCCCGAAAAGGCGGGCGATATGAACTTTCTCCCGGCCTTCGCGGAGGGCCGTGGAAGCCCCTGTCCGTGCCCGCGCACGTATCGAATCTCATCGCAGGACCGGACGCGGACCGCGTGTTCCGCCACTTTCGGGCTCAACGAAATCCAGTCGAGGCCGAGCGGCGCTACATCGATCGTGCCGTTGGTCTCGATACAGAGGGGCCCGAATCCCGCCTTGCGCACAGCATTCACCAGCGGCACGTCCAACTGGAGTGCAGGTTCGCCTCCGGTGAAGATCACACCTACGCCCGCTTTCGGCGTGAGCTTTAGCGCGGCGGACACGATCTGCGCGGCGGTTCTCGATTGGCCCGATTCGAATTCCGTGTCGCACGCGAAGCCGCCGGGCGACTTCTCCCCCGCCCTCACATCACAGCGCATGTTGCAACCCGAGAATCGCACGAAGATGTTCGGCGTTCCCGCACGGGCACCTTCGCCCTGAAGCGAGAAGAAGATCTCGTTGACCGAGTACCGCTTCCCCGCTCGCGTCCGGAGGAGCGCGCGCCGCGGTGTGGACTTCACTCGACCACGCACTCGGCGAAGCAGTTCTCGGTTTCCTGCACCACGATCTTCACGACTTTCACCCCCGTGCCCGCGAGGACCCGCGGCGACACCTCGAGGGCCAGGTAGTGGGCCATGTTCTCCGCGGTGGGATTGCGGTCCAGAACGAATGTCTTCTGTGCCAGCCCGCCGCTCGTGAAGGCCTCAATGGCCCGACGGGCATCGACATCGTGGTGGGCCACGATGAAGCCATGGTCCCAGTTCTCCAGAATCCAGCCGCCCACGCGTTCCTTCAGGACCGCGAAGTCGATGACCCGACCTACGGAGTCGAGGTCGCCTGCAGCATGGATGAAGACCAGATAGTTGTGGCCGTGGAGGTAGGCGCACGCACCCTCATGTCCGACGAGGCGATGTCCGGCGCTGAAATGGATCCGTCTGACCACCTGGAGGCTCATGAGTTCGAGGATTCTAATGGTGGGCCGACCGAAGCCGCCTGCTACGATTTCGGTCTTCCGTGAAGAAGAAGCGACTGCTCCTCCATCCGACGATCCTCGATCGCTATCTTCTGCGGGAGGTCGCCTCCCCGTTCCTGATCGGGCTGGTGCTATTCACCTTCGTTCTGCTGATCCCCCACCTCGCCGACATTTCGGATTTGCTGGTGGGTAAAAGTGCCACGTGGACGGTGATCGGGAAACTGATCTTCAATATCCTGCCGAGCTTCTTCGCTCTCACGATCCCCATGGCCTTCCTGCTGGCCGTGCTTCTGGGGCTCGGGCGTCTCGCCAGCGAAAGCGAGATCATCGCCATGCAGGCCGTGGGCATCTCGCCGTTCTTTCTACTGCGATCGCTCATGCTCCTGGGCCTCTTCGCGAGTGGCGCCACCTACTACGTCCATGCCTTCTGGGTGCCCGACGCCAATCAGGCCTATCGCGAAACCGCCTTTTCCCTCGCGATCTCGCGCGCGCAGAGCGTGAAGCCGCGGGTTTTCATCGAGGACCTTCTTCCCAATCGCTCCTTGTATCTGACCGATGTCGAACTTGGAACCGGGGCCTGGAAAGACGCGTTGATCATCGACCGAGAGAACCCTGGCCGACCCAGAGTCTGGCTGGCCAGGAGGGGAGAACTGTCGATCAACCGGGCAGAGAAACGGGTGGAACTGGAACTCGAGGAGGGCCTCGCCTACTCTTTCGACCTTGTCGAACGCAAGACATACGACCTGCAGCGCTTCAAGAAGGGCAAGTTCCCCATCGATTTCGGTCAGATCTTCCCCGACCTTCCCCTTTCCAGAGGCGACCGCGAGATGACGCCGTCGATGCTCCTCAAGGAGATTGCGCGCTTCGAGAAGGAGGGGAACGCCGCCGAAGCCGCCCGCTACTCGGTCGAGTACTACAAGAAGTACTCCCTATCCGTCGTGCCGCTCGTCTTTGCCGTGATGGGCCTGGCCCTCATGCTCGGAGGGCGTCGCGATTCGAAGCAGTCGGCGTTCGGCCTCGCGGTTGCCGTCATCTTTGTCTATTACGTCCTGGCCCGGCTCGGCGAACAGGCGGGTGACACCAGGACCCTGCCCGCGGTGGTGGCGGTCTGGGCCGCCAACATCATCCTCGGCGCGCTTTCCGTCTATTTGCTTTTCCGAGCCCGGCGCGAGGGCACCGTGGACCCCTTCAGTATTGGGCGGATTCGGCACGCGGTCGCCTCGTGGTTCGCTCCGAAGCGCCGAACCGGGGCTCGGCAGACCGTCTCTCTCGGGGCGCGGCTCGTGGGCGTCCTCGACCGCTACATCGCCCGGGAATTCGTCAAGCTCCTGGCCCTCGCTACGGTGGCGCTCCTGATTCTCCCCATCCTTCTCGAGTTCATGGATCTGCTCGACGACGTCCAGCAGAATCACGTGAAAGGCGGAGTGCTGCTGCGCTACTTCGCGTTCAACCTGCCCTTCTACCTGTTCAGTCAGGTCCTGCCCATGGCGGTTCTCATCGCCACCCTGGGCACCTACGGGATCATGGCCAGGCAGAACGAGATCACCGCCATCAAGGCCACCGGCATCAGCATCTATCGAGCGGCCGTCCCCGGCCTCGTCATCGCCGCCCTGGCCTCCGGGGTGATGTTCATCGGAAACGACACCGTCGTGCCGCCCTATCGCCGGCTGGCCCAGGGACAACACGATGTCATCAAGGGCCGGCCGGCCCGGTCCAACTCGGCGCTCGACCGTCGGATGGCTCTTGGTTCCGATGGCCGTTTCTATTCCTACAACCAGCTCGCTCCCTCGACGGACCCGGGAGCGGTGATCTTCCGCGGCCTCTCCGTTCTGGACATTGATCCGAAGACCTGGCGGCTTCGGGAACACTTGATGGCCGACGAAGTGCGTTGGGATGGAAAGCTCTACGAGCTCTCGCGCGGGTTTCGACGGACCTTCACCGGCGGAAGTGCCGCCGATCGAGTGATCGAGACTGTCCGGTCCGCCGAAATAGATCCGCCTACGTACTTCTCGAAGGAAGAGAGAACGGCCGAGGAGCTCTCATACCGCGAATTGGAGGCGCACATCGGGTCGCTCGAGGGTCTCGGCCTGGATGGCGTCCCGCTCAAGGTCGGTCTTCACCGGAAGATCTCGTATCCGGCAATGTGTCTGGTCATGGCGTTCGTCGGCCTCCCCTTCTCAATGTTCGTGGGCAAACGAGGCGCCTTGTTCGGGGTCGGCATCGCGCTCTTCCTCGCCGCTTCCTACCAGGTCGGGTTCGTCTTTTCGGAGGCGCTGGGGCGGCACGGATATCTGCCTCCCATGCTCGCGGCCTGGGCCCCGAACCTCGTTTTTGTCGGCCTCGGTTCCCTTCTCGTTTTGAGCCTCGATACCTAACCCGCGCGTCTAAAGCCTCACGATGCCCGCGACCGAAAAGGCCTTCGAGTTTCTGTTCAAGTTCCGCCGATCGGTTTTCGAGGCCGGCGACCTCTCCATAGGGAATGGGGTCTCGGCGCCGATGGTGATGGCCGGCTTGATCGCCGCGGTTTTGGTGTCCTTGTGGAGCTACCGCCTCCTCGCAGACCGCTCCCGTCTGACCCGGCTGGATCTGACTCTCCTCGTCGGCCTTCGCCTTTCCGCCATCTCTGTGCTCGGCGTCTCACTCCTCGAGCCGCTGCTTCGGGTAATGACGGTCGCTGCCCAGCAGACCTTCGTGGGCGTCCTCCTCGACGACTCGCGGAGCCTCACCATTCAGGATGAAGGGGGCCGTGCCCGTTTTGAGTTCGTTCGAGATCACCTCCTGAATTCTGACGCCGACTTGCGGCGAGCCCTGGAAGAGAAGTTCAAAGTGAGGTTCTTCCGATTCTCGGAATCGGCGGAACGACTGCACGACGGTAAATTGAGTTCAGCCGGGACCAGGACCAATCTCACTATCGCCCTCCAGCGAGCGCGGGAAGAACTTGCAGACGTCCCCGTCGCCGGTCTCATTCTGGTAAGCGATGGCGCCGACAACGCGGCCGGTCCCCTAAGCGAGACCTTGCTCGACCTCCGAAACCGCCAGATGCCGGTATTCACGGTAGGCCTGGGTCAGGAGCGGTTCGCGCGGGATATCGAGATCACGCGCGTCGAAGTACCGGCCTCCGTACTCGAAGGCAGTTCGGTGGTGGCGAGCCTCGCCATCCGAGCAACCGGCGCGGGGCGAGTCCCGCTCAAGCTGACGGTCGAAGACTCGGGCCGAATCCTCTCGACCCAGGATGTCGAAATCACGGAGGCCGATTCCTCCGCAGTTCGCGTCGCGATCCGGGCCGACGAGCCCGGCGCGCGTCTGTTGCGGTTCAAGGTGGCGCCCATCGACGGCGAACAGGTGATCGAAAACAATGAGTTCGACATCGCCCTGGACGTAGTCGGCCGACGTGAAAAGATCCTCTACTTTGAGGGCGCCGCTCGTTTCGAGGCGAAGTTCCTTCGGCGCGCGGTCGAGGAGGATCGGAATCTTCAGGTCGTGACCCTGGAGCGTACTTCGAAGGACAAGTTCCTTCGGCTCGACGTGGATGATGCCGAGGAGCTTGCCGCCGGTTTCCCGCGCACTCGAGAGGAGTTGTTCGCGTATCGCGGGCTCATCATCGGCGGGGTCGAGGCGAGCTTCTTCAGCGTCGACCAGATCCGGATGATCACCGACTTCGTCTCCCAGCGTGGCGGTGGTCTCTTGATGATCGGAAGTGACCAGACCTTCGCTGAAGGTGGGTACGCCGGCACCGCGATCGCAGAGGCCCTCCCGGTTTCGCTTGATGCCGAGGGCGCTGAGAGGTCCGGACGCGGTGCGCCGCCCTTCCAGTGGTTGAAGGTCGGCGTCACACCTTTGGGGGCCGCCCAACCGGTCACCCAACTCGCAGCCACCGGCGCCGACAACGAAGCCCGATTCAAGGCTCTGCCTCCCCTGTCATCGGTCAACAGAGTGACCCGGGTCAAGCCCGGAGCCTCGACTCTGCTGGCGGGATTGGCGCCTGGTGACGGGTCAGGCGAAGGTCGCGTGGTCCTCGCCTTCCAGCGCTACGGGCGGGGCCGAGCCTTCGCGTTCCCGGTACAAGACTCCTGGCGGTGGCAGATGCACTCCGACGTGGCGGCGGAGGATGCATCACACGAGACATTCTGGCGCCAGCTGCTTCGACAGCTGGTGAGCGGAGTGGGCGGACCGGTCGTGGCGACCCTCTCCTCTGGTCTGGTGTCACCGGGCCGCCCGGTCATCATCACCGTCGATGTCTCCGACGAGACCTTCATCCGGCTCAACGACGCCACGGTCAGCGCGATCGTTCGCAACCCCTTGGGGGATACCCAGGAGATCGCGCTCAGGTGGAGAGTCGATAAGGACGGTGAATACACCGCTGAATTCCGGCCCGAGGAGCCCGGTGTGCACGAGATCCGCGTCGCGGCGCGGCGCGCGGGCCGGATCCTAGGTGAGGATGTGGCCCACGTGCGGGTCGATGAGTCTCGAGTCGAGTTTCGGAATGCGGAGATGAAGGCCGACCTGCTCACCCGCGTAGCCTCAGAGACCGGGGGCCGGTTCTACACTCCGAAGACCGTGGCCCAACTTGTCGAAGACCTGACCTATTCGCCCAGCACCGCGTCCGTTGTGGATGAGAAAGAGCTGTGGGACATGCCCGTGCTTTTCCTCGGAATTCTGCTTTGCCTCTCCACCGAGTGGCTGTATCGAAAGTACCGGGGGCTTTCGTGAGGAGGATCCTCCCGCTTCTGGCCGCAAGCGTAATACTCGTCGCGGCCGCCCCCACCGCCGCCCCCACCGACTCCTACGACACGCATCTCCTGATCGTGGCCGGACTCGGCGGCGAACCAGAGTATGCGGAATCATTCCGCCTCTGGTCCCAGGCGCTGCACGCTTCGGCGGAAAAGCGCCTTGGCATTCCGCGTGCCAACATCACGTATCTCACTGAAAGCCCCGAGAAGGACCCCGGTCGCGTGGACGGCAAGTCAACGCGCGAAGAGATTTCGCGCGCGTTCGCGAAGATCGCGTCGAAGGCACGCCCTGGAGACACGGTGGCCGTGATTCTGTTCGGGCACGGGAGTGGCGCCTCGGAGGAATCAAGGTTTAACCTCCCCGGACCAGACGCCACCGCGCGCGACTTCGCGACTTGGCTCGTCCCCTTTTCCCTCCAGCGGGTGGTCTTCGTGAATGCGGCCTCGGCGAGCGGCGATTTTCAGCAGGTTCTCGCGGGCAAGAACCGAGTCATTCTCACCTCTACGAAGAGTTCGCAGGAGCGGAACGAGTCGGTCTTCGGTCGTCACTTCTCGGAAGCCCTCTCCGGCGAAGCGGCGGACAAAGACAAGGATGGCCAGGTATCGATCCTGGAGGCCTTCGACGCCGCCAAGGCCCAGGTGGCAAGTGAGTACGAGCGCGATCGACGCCTCCTGACCGAGCATGCGGTGCTCAGCGATGGAAGGGAAGGATCCCTGGCGAAAGCCACCTTCCTCGGAGGCCGGCGAGGCCAAGCGACGGAGGCGTCCGCATCGCTAAACGATCCGGCCTTGGCCGGCCTTCTGAAGGAGCGCCAGGCTCTGGAGGATCGCGTCGAAGAACTGAAGGCGGCCAAAGGGGCCTTACCCACCGAGCGCTACGAGCAGGAACTCGAGCGTGTTCTGCTGGAAC
>CAZFQH010000181.1:0-8155 GCA_964520805.1 uncultured Acidobacteriota bacterium
CGTGCTGCTGCTCCTGTCCTGGCCCGAAGTGGTAACGGCCTTCTGGAATCTTCGGTTCCTGGCCGATGTCTTCACGTCGGCAAAACGCAGTGAGTGCCGAGTAGGACAGCGCCGCTCCCTCTTTCGACAATTCCTCATGGACCCGTACCAGGTTGCCCGAACAGTCCTTGAGCAACTGCTCTATGTCCTGTCGGAATGGATCCGCTTTCTCGGCCCGCTCGATGTGTGGGACGGTTGGCGCCTGGGACTGGATCACCTTCATGACCGCCCCGCGGGAGACTTTCAGCAAACGGGCGATCTGGCGTTTGCTCACCCCCTTGGTGTGCAGTTCCAGGATCGCCATTCGTTGCTCGCGTTTCAGCATGTGCGTTCTTCTCTTCCATGAGTTTCCGGAGTCGCACCAGGTCCGCGATCGCGTTGTCGACGCAGCGCATGGCCTCCTCCTTTTTCGGTTCATCCATAAACGCCGCCCCTTCACGCCAGTGGCGCTGGGCGCGACGCGACAGGGCCGCCACGATGTCGAGGTCGTTCAGCAGGGCTTTGGCGGGATTCGCAGACACGGGCTCTTGCGCCATCTCTCGACGGGTCTTCAGGAACAGCAGGGGCTCGTCCACGATGCGGCGGCGCAGCGATGGCGCCGCACTCCTCCACGCCGCGTAGAGCTCGCCCACCTGCCTTGTGGTCAGTTTCTCTTTCGCCGAAGCCGCGCCCAGCAACTCGCAGTCGCTGGATTTGGCGCGCGCCATCGGCAGCAGGTACTTCATCGCCGCATGGGAAGAGATGGTTCCCACTCGTACCCGCTCCTGCACCGACTCGGGCAGCTCGCTCACCAGACCCAGGCGCCGCGATACCCAGCTTGTGCTCCGCGAGAAACGCTTCGCGAGATCTTCGGCGCTCATCCCGCCCACATGCAGCGCCCGGAGTAGCCAGGCTTGCTCGATCGCGGTTTCCGCCTCGTCCGCGCGTTGCGCATGAAGAAGTAGCAGCGCTTCCGCCTCGCTCAGATCCCAAAGCGTCGCCCGCACCGTGTCCTGCCGGAGATGCAGCAACGCGCGTACGCGCTTGAACCCATCAATGACCAAATACCGCCCCGGCGCCACATCGGCCACCACCACAATCGGGATCTGCTGGCCAACCTCCGACAACGAGCCCAGCAACCGGCGCTCCTTCTCGGGGCGACGTACCCGTAGCCCATCGTTGCGCAGGTCGATTTGATGAAACTCCAGATCCAAGCACCCTCCGTGGTCGTGAGTGAAGAGCTTGCGCCCACCCGCATCTCGTCTTGACACGCCCGCGAGGGTTGTTGCTCGCTATCTCCTCATACCAACACCCTTTTCTGCACTATCTCGTCTTTCGCGACCCCGAGGAGTACTCCTGCTACAAGCCCAATCCAGTCAGTGGCTTGCACCCCGATCTCGTCTTGCGCGAGATCCCAGGGTAGTCGCCCCAAAACACCGGGCAAACGCAGCGGCGGCGGACGCCGGGCTTCCGCTTTTGCCGACTCAGGAACCTTTCCGGCCAGGACCATCGCCTGGCGCCTCTCCGCGGCCGCGGCCGCGTCCCGCGCTGTCATCGACCGCAGCCGGAGACGTCGCTCGATGAAGTACCCGGGCTGCCGGGAGCGCCAAGCGGCCTGAGTCTTGCCGCGCCACTTCTTCCCGCACTGATCTCCGCAGGCCCGCTGGCGCGGACCTACTCGTGGGTCAGGGTGAAACCACTTGTGGCAGATCCGGCAGGGGCGCTTCTTCACCCACCATCATGACGGTCACCTCTGCCAGCCGGCCCAGCCGCCTCCCGCCAACACGGCCGGTGGCCCATTTCTCGTTAGCAGCCCTGGCTCATTCCTCGATAGCGCCTGGGGCACTTTGGGAGAGAAGCGAATCCAGGCCTTGGTATCCGTCGCCGTCGAATACATCTATCGCGGCGCACCTCCCGGGACGGAGAGCACCGTGCATCGAATGGCCAAGGCCGACACACAGAAGGGTGCGGCGTCCCTTCGCCACGTAGCGTCAGAACACGTGCCCTACCCGGTCGTCCTCTATGAGCGCTTTCTGGGCCGGCCCTTCGCGAGCTACAGAGACTCGATTTCGGAGTTGGTCGGCGACGTGATGGAGAGTGCCATCGAGCAACGCCTCCGAGAGGCAAGGATCAGCTTCCGGAAGACGGGCCAGGCCGAGCGGATTCCAGACTTTCAACAAGCGCCCGATTTCTTCGTGCCGACCGAGTACTCGCCAGCCGTCATCATCGAAGCCAAAATCACAGGTGACGACGGCACGGCCCGCGACAAGGTTGCTCGGATCTTGCGGCTCGCGAACATGCGTGACGAGCGAGCCCGCAAGCGGCGACCCTCGTTCGAGGTCGTGGCCTGCATCGACGGCCGGGGATTCGGCGTCCGTCGGCAAGACATGAAAGACATGCTTACAGCTACCCGTGGGAAGGTTTTCACTCTGGCGACACTCGACAAATTGATCGACCACACGGACTTGGTGAAGTTCCGGTCGACCTAGCCGGCCGCCCTCAGTCACGCTTGCGAACCGGCGTAGATGGCCAGGTTCAGCCGGAACAGGTGGCCACTTTCAGCCGGAATAGGTGGCCAACTTCACCGGAATACGCAAGCCGCTGCTGACCGCCAAGTTGCCGCGAGTTGGAGCGGCCCACTGTCCGTCCGCAGGAAGCGTGGGGTCTGAAGGACTAACATCTACTCTTACCTTCAAGAAAGGCCACTCTCACTACCCGTCTCCCCGTAATTTTCTCGCCGTCCGACCCTAAAAACCATCGTTCTCGCCTTTTGTTCGCCTCGCAAACGGTCGGCCACCACCTGCGGACGTGCGGACAGGACACCGTCAGTTCCGTCGCTCAGAGTCCCCAGATCGACTCGTCGAATACCAGGATGGTCCCATCGCCCGTGCCTACGAGCAGGCGGCCGTCCACCTCGACTGGCCACCACAGAGGAACTCGGTCCTTGTAGTACTGAACGATCTCGCCCGACTCGGTGTCGAGGACCGCAAGTTGGCCGCTTTCAAACGCGATGCCCAGGCGGTTCCGGTACACCACACATGGTCGTGGTCGCATCGCCAGCTTGAACTCCCTGGGCACGGGCGTTCGCCATAGCTCCTTGCCCGTAGCTTCATCGAGCGCCCAGAACTCGTCCATCACCCCGAAGACGCGGCTGCCCGACACCGTTGGCGGCGTAGAACCCTCTCCACGGATGTTCCGCACCCACTTTATGGACCCGTCACGCGGCGACCATGCGATGCTTGCCGTGCTGTAGAAGGAAACCAGCCCGCCACTTCCCTCTGTCGAATCGAGCAATAAATAGGGCTGCTCTGGGAGAGACCACTCCCCATGCAAGCTGCCGAACAGGTCCCGACACCATAGTTCCCGTCCCGAAGACAGGTCCACGGCGAACACCTCCTTCGACTCGGCCCGCAAGACCACAACGCCATCGCAAGCCCCAAACGCGCAGAAACTGGCCACGCGTCGCTGCAAGGGCAGGGACGCAAACACCTCTCCTGAGTCCGCACGGCGTAACTCGACTTCTGCCTCCCTCGGAATGACAATGCTCCCGCTCCACAGCTGCCAGCTGTACAGACTCTTTGCTTCCCATGCCGGCATGCCGTCGCTACGGCGAACGGCCCGGCATTCACCGAATCCTCCGAACACCGTCGATGCGCTCACCCTCCGGACCCTGACGAGCGGCGGAAACGAGCCGGAACGAGAAAGGTCTTTTCGATTAAGGCGAACCAGCTTGTTCGGATAGCCCCCAGTCCAGATGAAATCAGGATCCATAACCACGCCACCGGTCAGCGCTCGTTTCGGACCAACAGTGATGCTCGCTACTGGCTTGACACGCTTCATCAGAATGGCGTTCTCTTGCCCGACGACTTGAGGAGGTCGGGCACCCTTCCCGCACGAACTTCCTGCATGACGGCCAAAACCACTTCGTCAGGCACGCCCGCCTTCCGGAACGCTTGCTCCAACCGATTCTCAAAGACTCCCCTCATTTGTGGGGTCATCGGACCACGAACGCGGTAGCTCATGTTCCCAAGCTCCCTGAGAACCGCTTCCTGCGTCGGTTCAATTACTCTGTCCCTGAGCTTGCCGATCTTCCCGTCGAGTTGCAAGAGATCGCGATTTCCCCACTCGGAGATGTTCTTGATTTCGAGCTCGAGTCGACCGCCGTCGGGAAGCTTCTTCGAGAGTAGATCGGGTGTGCCATGGTAGCCGGGCACCTTCGGTTGGTCGATGAACTCTGCCCTCTCGAGTCCAAACTCCAGAGTCTCCTCCAGTTGATGGACCACACCCTTGAACTTGTTCACGGCCAGCGCGGGCTTCAGTTCTCGCAAGCTCTTGATGGGTCCCGCGAACTTTCCGATGTCCTCGGGCCGTGCGTCGCCGATGATCTTCAGCCGCGAATAGAACAGGTTGATCGACTCGGTGTGGACCCGCGCTAGCTGATCAAGAGACATCTGAATCGGCACACCATTCTGCGAGAAGCTCCGTACGCCCTTGATCGTCTTCCATGACAGTGTGAGGGCTCCGCCGGCCGCGTCACCGTAGCGCCGCGCGAACACCGCCATGCCTTCGATGGCGTTCGGGTTGATGGCGCCGAGACCGGGCATCTGGTCGATCGCACCGACGACTCTCTCCAGAACGTCGCTGCTGAAGCGCCCCGCTGCCTTCAACCGCACGAGGGTGCTGAGCATCTGCTCGGCGCTCATTACGCCCGACTTCGCGATCCGATCGAGCGCCTCCTGAACCGCTCCTGTGTTCTTGAACCCGTTCAGCAGGTTCTCCGCTGATTGTCTGAGTGCGGGATCGTTGATGTTCCCGAGAACGCCGTAGACGCTGATGTTGACGTCGATGCGTGGAGGCGAATCGGGGATGAACCGACGCGCCTCATCGACGATGTCATCGGCGACGACCTTGCTCACCTTCGAGCCCTGCTGGACCGCCGCGCCGACCGTCCCGAGGGCGCGGGCGCCCGGCACGATGCCTGCGATAGCGAGGCTGCCGTCAATCGCGGCGCGGATGTACGCTGCGCGGTCCTTCTTGCTCCGAGTGAAGTTCGCGTAGGCGATGGTGAGATCGCGCCCGCCTTGCGCGACGCCACCGACTCCGGTGAACCCGACGCCGATTTCGCACACCCAGGCGATCAGCGTGGCGGGCTCAGCGGTCAGCAGCGCTTCAACGCAGCTCTCTGGCGAAAGTTGCCGGGTTGCGTAGCCCCAGATCTGAGCGCGGAATACTTGCGCCCGGAACGCGCCTTCGCCAATCGCGAATCCAGCGTCGATGACGACGGGTTGTGCCGGAGACGCCTGCGGCGAGGGTTCCGCGGCCTGGAACGTCTCGCTGACGTTCGGGCCTGATTCACTCTCCGCGGCCCACGCATAAGACGTCGGCGAGGCAAAGGAATCCATCCCAGCGGTGCGCATCGTCCCCGAGCCCACTACCGGGGCGCTTGCGTTCCCGTTCTCGTCGGTGACGACATCGACCGTTTCCTGCCCCGTCACAAAGGTGAACAGCGGCTGCCGCGAGAAGTCGTACACCCGCAGCATGTCGACGAAGCCCGCGAGTTCTCGACCTACGAGGACCGGCAGAGTCGAGGCCTCGGCGGGGCCGGAGGTCTCTCCAGTCTGCGGGGCCTCGCTCCCCACCTGGATCTTCAGCCCCCCGTCGCGGAAGTGCGCCGAGACGTGGTACCACGTCGCCGCCGCGAGGGCCTGCGTGGAGAGGACGCGCTTCTTCACGCCTCCGCTCATCACCGAGAACTCGAGGACGGTTGAAGCGCCTAGGGTCACCGTCTGGATCGCGAAGCTGCCGATGCGTTCGATCAGGCTCGTCCCTTCCTCGACTTGATTCAGCTTGAAGTACAAGTTGAAGCCAAAGTTCGTGCGGAGATCGCCGAGGTTGGTGATGGACGCAGGGTCGCGATCCAGCTTGAGACCTCCCCGTCCGCGACCTCCCTCCACCGAAAACACGATCTGTGACGTTGCGGAGAGAGCCATCGTCGCGCCGAGGTACGCGTCGGGCGTGCGCGCGGGCTCGTTGATCGAGGGGCTAGCGTTGTTTTGAATGTCGAGGGCAAACTCTGCCTGCGGCTGGTGCGCCGGGTTCTTCATGCTCCCAAGAAGCAGCGTCACCGGGGCGTTCGGAGCGCCCTGGTACCGCATCGTGGTTGCAGAGGGAATCTCGACTGACGTGTTCTCGGCCCCGTTCAGCACGAGCGGGCCGATCCGGTCGCCGATGAGGCTTTCGTGGTCAAGGGAGAGGCGCGGCTCGGTCGGAGGGAGGAGCGCCAGACGGTCGAGCTGCGTGCGGCCCCGCGCCCGGCCTATGTTGACGATAACCTCTTCGTTTCTTCGGTTCCTCTCGGGATCCGTCTGGACCCACGTGCCATGAGCAATCCCTCCCGCGCCGAGCGTATCGGCTCCGTCAACTCGCGCGCCGAGGAGAGCAAAGCGGACCGGTGTCCCTGCAGCCGCAGGGCCCGCGGTCGAGAGCGCAGTCACGGTTACGGCAGGTCCCGTCATCAAGACTGTGACGTCGAGCTCGGCCTGGGTGATCGTGATCGGGAAGATCCGGCCTTCGACTTCGGCTTCGAGGGGGACGGCTCCCGCCTCGGTGCCGGCCCTGTACGTGGCCTGAGCCTGGCCGTTCGTCGTCTGGAACTGCGTCTCGGCCGCGACGAACTCGCCTCCCTCGTCGCTCCCAACCACCCACGACACCGGAGTTCCGTTGGCAACGAGGTTGCCGGCACGATCCTTGACCTGGCTCAGAGTGAGCACGATCTTCGTCGTGCCGTCGGCTGGGATCGCAGTCACGACTGTGTTCGGTGGCGTGGGCAGCGTGGCCGAGACCGCAGCGGCGGTCACGGCTTCGCCGGGTTCAATCGTGAGGGGGGCGCTCCTCGCCAACACGCTCGGGCCACGGCGCAACTCGATGACGTGCGCTTCACCGGCTGTCCCGGATGTCCGGGCTTCGGTCGAGTAGACACCGGTAGAGGGAGCCTCTGCGCTGGGTGCTACTGTACCGCCTAGGGTGCCCGAGGCGACCCAGGAGAGGTTGGGGGGTTGGTAGACCGCCTCGCCCTCGACCCGTGGTCGTGTCAGGCGCCCGGTGATCGCGCGATTCGCGGCGATGACCTCGACCGGCTCACCATCCAGCTCGATCGTCTCGGGCGCGTTCGGTAGCACCGTGAACTGCTCGCCTCGGAGCCTGCGCGTGCCTGGCTGCGGAATTGTTCCGTCCTCGAGCTCTACGACCATCCGTGCGCCGAGGTTCGCGGTTTGCGGATGGGTCAGGCCTTCGGGGACCGTGATCGTCGCTTCAGCCGTGGCGTTGACAGTGACCTGGTAGGTCTGGAGGACCTGATCCGTCGCCATGTTGACGATCTCAATTCGTGCTGACCTCACCTCCTGCGGTTCGACCTTGGGCACGATACCTGCGAGGACTTCCTGCGGTTCGATGCTCTTCCGCGCAATGTCGAGAATGATCGGGTTCTCGGTGATGCTCCGGATGACCGTGATAGTGCCGAGGGCGGCCGTGCGTACACCTCCAAAGCCGTCGATCGGCGCTCCAAAGGGCCCCGTGGCGGCTCCATAGAGGAGCTTCCCGACGATGGAGAGCCTTCCGCCGACTCCGGCCACTCGGCCGAGGTGGGCGATGTTCGCGGGGTCGGAGATCTCGAATACCTCGACTCCCGCGGCGGCAGGCGACGAGCGCTGTGTCGAGACGTACACGACACTCCCGTTCACCAGCACGTCGACGATGGCGAGACCTTCGGTGACGACCTCCCGTGTTCCAAGAACCACCGGAAGGCCGGGGTTCGTGATGTCGATGGTCATCAACACCTGCTTCGTCCCCGCCATGGCCGCCACCACCGCGATGTCGTAGCCGCCTACATTCGCTACGTCCAGAGCGAGGCCGTAGTCCAGGGTCAGTCCGTCCTTCGTGGGCTTGCCTCGGTACCTCTGGCCTTGCCCTTCTGTGGCCAGAGCCAATCCGAAGTTGCCCGTAGCCACGATCAGCGGCTCGGGACCCTGCACGAGGCTCTTGATGCCCGTGAAGAGCACGGGCTGGGTGTTTCCGGAGACAATCGGAATCGTGCTGACCACACCGTTGTGGTTGAAGCCCTGACCGTCGCCCGACATGT
>CAZFQH010000182.1:0-8130 GCA_964520805.1 uncultured Acidobacteriota bacterium
CGCCGATACCCTGGTTCTGCGCTCGGGCCGAACTTTGAAGATCGAGGCGCTCTCGTGCGGCGCGTCTTTCTGCCGGGTCAGCGTTCAGGGCGGAGAGTTCGAGATTCCGGCGCTTCAAATAGACCGGGTCGAGCTCGAACCGCTGGGCGAAAGCCCGAGACCCCCCGCGGAGGTGGAGTTCGGGAATGAGATTCCCGCAGTCGCACCACCGCCTGCTGACTCGGACGCCGTCCCCAGGTCGCCACGGTCGGTGGAAGAAATCGTGGCCGATGCCGCTCACCGTTACGGTTTACCCGCCTCGCTGGTGCGCGCGGTGGCTCGGGCCGAGTCTTCCTTCCGTCCGGACGCAGTCTCCCGGAAGGGGGCCCAGGGAGTGATGCAGTTGATGCCGGGCACCGCCCGGGAGCTTGGGGTGAAGGATCCTTTCGATCCGGCCCAGAACGTCGAAGCGGGTGCCCGATTGCTTCGCCAGCTGCTTGAGAAGTACGAGGGACGTGTGGCCGAAGCGCTCGCCGCCTACAACGCGGGGCCGGGTGCGGTGGCTCGCCACCAGGGCGTCCCTCCGTATCCCGAGACGCGGTCGTATATTCGAAAGGTCGTGAAGGACTTTCAGAAGTCCGAGCGGTCGGCGACCCCATCGTCTGAAAAAGGGCGGTGAAGATCCCTGACCTCTCGCGGGAAGCGATCGGCCGGGATCGGGGTTTCTCGATGCCGGCCCTTCTGGCCATGCTGGCCATAATGACGCTGGCCCTGTTGCTGGCCATGCCGTCCTGGCGCTACCTGACTCAAGATGATCGGGAGCAGGAGTTGATTTTCAGAGGCCGCCAGATTTCGAACGCCATTGCCCGGTTTCAGCGCAAGAACGGGAACGCCTTCCCGGCCTCGATCGAGCAGCTTGTGCAGGGGAAGTACCTGCGCAAGGACTACAAGGACCCCATGACCAAGGATGGGAAGTGGAGAATCCTGCGCCCGGGTGAAGGTGTTCCCGGCGCACCCGGCGGTCCAGGGGCCCCGGGCGGACCCGGCCAGCCGCCGCCCGGACCGACGCCCTCGCCCGCACCCTCACCCTCACCTTCGGCGTCACCACGGTCGACGTTCGGCGGGAACACGGGCGGTCCCGGCGGTCCGGTGGCCGGAGTCGTCAGCCTCTCGACGGAAACCGGGCTCCGCGCGGTCAACGGAAACTCCAACTACAACCGGTGGATCTTCGCCCCGAACGTCCCCTTCAATGTAGGCGGCCAGCCGGTGGGCGGTGCGGCCACGGTTCCGTCCCAGCGAAGTCCGCGTTCTCCGGATGCGGAAGCGGCCCGGCTCTCAAGATAGCGGCGGATTGGGGGCTGCGGTCGTGCGGTGGGCGTTTTGGACCTCGGCCGCCTTCAGGAGCCCCAGAACTCGGGTGACTTCCTTCTCAAAGGCCGGCCGATCTTCGGCGCGGAGCGGTTCGGCCGCGGGGCTTTGAATCCGCATGGGGTCGGCCCACGCCCCGTTCTTCATGATGCCGTAGTGCAGGTGCGGACCGGTGGCGAGGCCCGTGGCTCCCACGAGGCCCACCAGATCGCTTTGAGTCACCCGCTCGCCGGCCCGGACCATGATTCGGGAGAGATGTCCGTAGTAGCTTGTGTAGCCGTTGTTGTGGCGGATGACCACGAGTTTTCCGTAGCCGCCTTGAACTCCCGCGGTGACGACGGTGCCGTGACCGATGGCCCGGACCGGAGTGCCGTGCGAGGCGGCGAGATCGGTACCGTTGTGGGCGCGGGTCGTGTGCAGTACGGGGTGAAAACGGCCGCGCGAGAAACGGGAACTGACCCGGGAGAAGCGAAGAGGCGACTTCAGGAAGGCCTTCTTGAGCGGGTTCCCGGAAGGCTCGTAGTAGGCGGAAGTGCCGTCGTGGCCCTCGAAGCGCACCGCACTGAGGGTGCGTCCACCGTTCACGAACTGGGCGGCCAGGACCCGGCCGTAGCGCTTCAACTCGCCGTCGAGATACAGCTTCTCGACCGCTACGCGGAAGGTGTCGCCCCGCTTGATCGCGGTATTGAAGTCGATGTCCCAGGCGAAGATCTCGGAAAGCTCCATCGCCAGTTCGTCGCGCTCGCCGATGGCGTCGATGGTCTCGAACAGGCTGGATTCGATAACGCCCTGAGCGGTTCCGGTCCGCACCTCATAGTGGCGGGACTCGATGTCGGTGTGGAGACCATTGTCGCCCCGCGCGACGCGCAGAGTGCGCAGTTCGTCGATGGCGTAAGCAAAGGTCCGAAGCTTTCCTTCCGGGGTGACCGACAGCCGGAAAGGCTGGCCGGGGCGCACGTCCTTGAGGTCGTAGCTCGTGCGGGCGTTGGTGACGAGTTCGTGGATCTCGCGTGGGCTGATGATGCTCGAAAGGGCCGCGGCCAGGGTTTTCCCGCGCTCGATCTCCCCCCGAACCACCGAGAACCCCGGATTCATGGCCGCAATCGCGAGCGATTCGCCGTTTTTCGCAAGGAAAGAGGGCGAGAAGAAAGACGGATCGATGGGCAGTACGGCCAAGCCGATGGCCATCACGAGACAGAAGAAGAGTTTCTTCAGGGGTTTAGGAGTCCTTTGCCGAGATTATAGGGGTAGTAGCGCGCTACCGCACCGACAGGGGAAGGCTTAAGTCGGCTTCATCCAATAAAATACGGGAAATGAACGCCTCCGCCGTGGCCGTCCCTTCCCTGCTTGAAACCTTCCCCATGAACGACACGACGCTTGAGGCCATTCGCGCGAAGGTCCTCAGGGGGCAGCGCCTTTCTTTCGAAGACGGGGTCGCTCTCTACCGGACCCACGACCTTCTGGGCCTCGGGCGCCTCGCGAACCATGTGCGGGAGGCGAAACACGGCGACGTCGCCTACTTCGTCTGCAATACCCACATCAACCACACCAATGTGTGCGCCGCGACCTGCGATTTCTGCGCCTTTGCCGCGAAGACCGGCGAACCCCGCGCCTACACGATGTCTCTCGACCAGGTCTTCGCCGACGTGGCGAAGCAGCCCAAGGCCTGCCGGGAGGTGCACATCGTGGGCGGCCTGCATCCCGATCTGCCGTTTGAGTACTTCACCGACATGCTCAAGGGCATCAAGCAGATCCGCCCGGACATGCATGTGAAGGCCTTCACCGCGGTGGAGATCTTCTTCTTCCACAAGCTCTACAAGAAGTCGGTGCGGGAAGTGCTTGAAACCTTGAAGGCCGCGGGAATGGACTCGATGCCCGGCGGAGGCGCCGAGATCTTCAACAAGGCCACCCGCAACAAGATCATCAAGGGCAAGGCCACCGGCGAGCAGTGGCTCGAGGTGGCTCGCGAGGCGCACAAGCTCGGCATCCCCAGCAACTGCACGATGCTGTACGGCCACATCGAAACCGTCGAAGACCGGGTAGACCACCTGATCCGTTTGCGCGAGTTACAGGACGAAACGAACGGCTTCGTGACTTTCATTCCCCTCGCCTTCCAGCCCTGGGAGGCGCCGGCCATGAAACTCCCCGAAACCACCGGCTTCGAGGACCTCAAAGCGATCGCGGTGGCTCGCCTCATGCTGGACAACATCCCGCACATCAAGTCCTACTGGATCATGATCGGCCCGCGGGTGGCCCAGATTGGCCTGTCGTTCGGCGCCGACGACCTCGACGGCACGGTCACCGAAGAGAAGGTGGCGCACGACGCGGGGGCACCCACCTCTCAGTTCCTCTCGGTTGACGAACTCTGTCGTCTTATCCGTGAAGCCGGCCGTCGCCCGGTGGAGCGCGACACCGTCTTCAACACCATCAAGGAGTGGTAGGCACCACCACCGGATCGGGAGGAGGCTGCAAGGCGATCCAGGGCGGCACGCCTTCCACGAGGATGCGCGCCATATAGCGCGTCTGGTCGATGGCCAGGGAGACGAAGAAGGCCTGAGGGGCGGAACCCTCGGTCGCCTTCAGTCGCTTCTGCGCCTTCTCCGACCATTCCAGCACGCCGCGAACGTCCTTGCGCAGGCCGGCGTCGAGCATTCGTGAGAAGGCGTCGGTGTACCCCATGCCCATGCGGGCGAGGGACACCCGACTGCGCACTCGCTCTGAGTCCTGCGCAGCCAGGCTTTCCGCTTCTTTGAGCAGCACCTCGGCTTCTTCGACCAGGGCGGGCGTGAACATCGAAAGCCAGGCGTAACCGCGATCGCCGACCGCGGTCGTCTTCAGCATCGCGCTCTCCCAAAGATCGAAGTACCGGCGCATCGGCCCCGCGGCTTTTCCATAGAAGCGGGCGAAATACTCCGTCAGCAGAGCGTCCACATCCGTCTTCGGGTCGTCTACCAGTTTCGCGGCCACATAGAAGTTGAGCCCCTGGTTGGCCCAGTTCTGCTGGGTTTCACTGATGAAGCGCTCGATCCCCAGCTCTTTGTACAAGGGAATGTCGCGACGCATCGAGTGGACGATGGGCCAGGGTGTGAAAGCGAAGAAGTGGCCGTAGTACTCGTAGACGCCAGTGTGTCGGGTGAGCGCTCTCCACCCCGTCAAGTAGCGGAAGTACCGTTGATTGGCAGGACAGGTCGGGTCGTCGATCGCGTGAACGTGACAGAACTCCCACGGCATGTGGGTGAGGGCGGTGACGTAGTCCTCGTGGGGCCGGGCCCTCCTGGGCGGCGAAGAGTGATCGACATACGCGTAGATTCCCACCTGCCGGCCCGGGTGGGTCTTTCCGAGTTGGGCCAGGACCTCGTTGGCGTAGTGGACGAACCGGTCGGAGAGGGAGCCATCGGTGACCCCATAGTGCCGGTCGATGTTCCGGCACCGGTCGCATTCGCACCAGCCATTGCCGTCGTTCGGTGAGATGGAGAAGAGGGGCGATTCGGGGTTGGCGTCGAAATGGCGCCGTGCCGCCTCGACGCTCACCCGAATGACCTCGGGGTTGGAAGTGCACAACTGAGAGCTGAAGCCCCGCTTGCCTCCCACCAGCGCGAACATTTCTTTGTTCTTGTCGAAGGTCTCCTTCGAATAGCGATGAATGTTGAACCAGTTGTGGCCGAAGCTCACTTCAGGCCCGACCTTGGCCCGCATCCGCAGTTCCCACTCGGCGGCTCCGGGGCTTCCCGCCCATGAAAAACCGCCGACCGACTGGAAGGCCGGATTCCGTACAAGGGTGAGGTCGGGAACGGGGATCGAAGTCGCGGGCTGAATCTCCTCGCCCAGCACCGTCGGCATGAACCACCGAACGCCGAGAGCGCGTTCCAGGAAGGCATAGGCACCGTACAGTGTCCCCCGCGGGGACCCCCCCGTGATGGTGATTCTCCGGCCGCGGCTCTTGATGCTGTAGCCGTCCTGGTGAACGATGCGAGTGGCGGCGTTGAATGAGTTCGGGTCTTCCGGGGTGGTCACGATCAGGCGGATCTCCACCCGTTCGCTTCGAGCTTCAGTCTCGGTGCGGATCTTCAGTTCGGCCCCCGATGTCTTGTGCACGTAGGTCCGAAGCTCCTCGGCCGCGCGTTTCACCTCGGGCGGTGCCGGTGCGGGAACGATGATGCTGGCGTTGGCGCGACCGTCTTTCACGATCATCTCCGTGCATCCATGGAGCAGGACGGCCAGCAGGAGAACGGGGAGTCGTGTCGTCATCGTGGTCATCGTTATCCAAAGGACACGATAATCCCCCCTGCGAAGAGGTGCGTCATAAATGTGATCCTGCAATACCCGGTTGGATATCGGTGGTTGAGTCCTTCCGTCGCGGTTCGGTCGAGCGCGAAGCCTGGCTGCTAGCTGCCGATGTAGCGTCGCGGAACCCGGGGCCCTATTCCGGTCAGAACCTGCCACGGGTTGGTGCCGGCCCACTCGGCCAGCTCCCACACGGAGGGCGTCTCGCCGAAGACCGTGACTTGATCCCCGGCGACAAGGTCATCGGCGTCCGATGCATCCAGCATCGTCAGGTCCATGCATACGGCTCCCGCCACCTTCAACCGCACGGGCCCGTACTTCACGAAACCCTGCTCCCGCATGCGGTCACTGCGCGGGATGCCGTCCGCGTAACCGGCATTGATGGTGGCGATGCGGGTTTCCCCGGAGGCGACGAATCTCCCGCCGTAGCTGACCGGCGTGCCCGAGGCGACCGTCTTTACCAGGGCGACGCGCGCTTTGAGCTCCATGGCGGGACGGACCATCAGTTCGGGCGAAAGGGGACGGGGCCTAATGCCGTAGAGAAGCAGTCCGGGGCGCACCGCACTGTGGCTTGGGCGCGGAAAGGCGAGGCCGGCGCTGTTCGCGGCATGGATCAGCGCGGGCCGGATCCCCAGAGTCTCCAGACGGATGATCGCCTCTTCGAAGACATCCAGATGTCGGGAGGTGGCGAGTTCATCCTCGTCGGCGCTCGCCAGATGGGTCATAAGCCCCTCGATGCGGACCGACTCCAGGTCCTCCAGACGATGGATGGCGGGCTCCAGTTCGCGAATCGAGAAGCCCAGCCGGGACATGCCGGTGTCCACCTTGACGTGAACGGCCAGACGAGGCCGATCCTCATCGTGGGGGAGTGCTTGAAGAGTTCCGATCTGCTCCGGGGTCGAGATCACCGGGGTGAGGCGAAACTCGCTCAGATCGTGGACCTGTTCCGGCGCGAACCCGGTCAGCACCAGAATGGGTGCTTCGATCCCCCCCTGCCGCAATCGGATCCCTTCCTCGACGTAGGCCACTGCGAACATGGCTACCCCGAGGGGCTCGAGAGCTTGGGCTACTGGAATCGCCCCGTGTCCATAGCCATCCGCTTTGAGCACGGGGATGACCGCCCGCGTACCCGCGTAGCTGCGAATAGCCCGGAAGTTCTCACGGATGTGGTCGAGGTTCACCCACGCGGCGGCGGGGTGGTTTTCGGTCCGCGCTCGCACCTCCACGGCTCTCAGTACGAGGCGTCGCCGCCGAATCCGGACGAGTAGTCTTCAGGTGCCCGGTTTTCGAACCGCGTGAACTCGCGCAGGAACACGAGGTTCACCGTGTCGGTCGGTCCGTTGCGCTGCTTGGCGATGATGAGTTCGGCCGACCCGCGATTCTCCTCGGTCGGGTTGTAGACGGAGTCGCGGTAGATGAACATCACCACGTCGGCATCCTGTTCGATGGCTCCGGATTCACGGAGGTCGGAAAGCTGCGGCCGCCGGTCGGTGCGTGCTTCGGGCGCGCGTGAAAGCTGGGACAACGCAAGGACCGGGACCTCGAGCTCCTTCGCCAGGCCTTTGAGCGACCGGCTGATCGACGAAATTTCCTGCTGGCGATTCTCGACCCTTCCGCCTGAACCCATGAGCTGCAGGTAGTCGACCACGATCAGGCTGAGGCCGTGTTCGGCCTTCAGCCGCCGGCACTTGGCGCGCAGCTCCAGCGGGGTGAGGAACGAGGCATCGTCGATGAAGAGGGGAAGTTTGTGAAGGTCAGCCCAGGCGGTGGTGAGCTTGCCCCAGTCGGAGTCGCGCAGTTGACCACGGGTGACGAGGCCGGACTCGATCCGCGCCTCCGCGAAGATCAGTCGCTTGACCAGCTGCTCCTTCGACATTTCGAGCGAGAAGATGGCCACGGGCTCGGCGGTCGCCTGGGCCGCGGTGCGGGCGATGTTCAGGGCGAAGGAGGTTTTGCCCATGGCGGGGCGAGCGGCGAGGATGACGAGGTCCCCTTTCTGGAAACCGCTGGTCAACCGATCGAGGTCGATGAACCCCGTGGGCACTCCGGTGATCGCATCCTTCGACAGCGAGAGTTTCTCGATCTGTTCGAAGGTGTGCTTGATGAAGTCCTTGACCGGGACCAGGCCCGCGCGGATCTTCCTTTCGGCGATGGCGAAGATCGCCTGCTCGGCCCGATCGAGGATGGCGTCGGCCGAGTCCTGGGCGTCGGTTGCTTCCTGAGCGATCCGCGCCGAGGCGTGGATCAGGTTCCGGAGGACCGAGGCCTCGCGGATGATCCGGCTCCACGGCAGGACGTTTTCGAGCCGGGGGACGCCCTCGACCAGGCCGGCAAGGTAGGCGATGCCTCCCGCTCCGTCGAGGCTCTGGGTGCGGGTGAGCTCGTTCTTGAGGGTGACGAGGTCGATCGGCTCGCTCTTCTCGGCGAGGGTGGCCATTCCCTCGAAGATGCGTCGATGGGCCTCCCGGTAGAAGTCGTCCCGGGTCAGGATCTCGGCGG
>CAZFQH010000183.1:0-8116 GCA_964520805.1 uncultured Acidobacteriota bacterium
CCGTGAGGAGGAAGTTGACTTCCGTCGTGTCGGACTCCGCTGCGAGGGTGACGTTTCGCGCCACCTGCGAGAACCCCGCGGCATGCGCGATCACCCTGTAGCTGCCGGCTGAGAGACCGGTGAAGGAGTAGGCGCCCGCCTGATCGGTGATGGCGACCTTGAGCGCTCCCGTGGCGGTGTTTTCAAGTGTGACCTCGGATCCGGGCAGGGCGCCTCCGCCGGTGTCGCTGGCCTTGCCCTTGATTTCTCCTGCCGATGCCGCTCCGGCAACGAGTGCGGCAAAAACGACCAGGGCAGATCGCAAGAGAGTGCGGGTTCGAAGCTTCATTCGGTGGTCTCCAGGAAAGAGGCGCTCGAGCAATCAGAGACAAATGCGATCCTCGGACGGCTCCGCGTTGTGTTGTTATGACATTAGGACAACTTGGCAGGGCTGTCAACTGCGCCGCGCCTTTCGTAGAGGCGCCGTTCGTCGAGAGGCCCCGTCGAAAGGCCCCGTCGACAGCGCCCCCTCAGTTGAACGTTGGCCTGGGCGCCTGGCGGGACTCTGTGTTGCAGTCAACAAGGATCCGGCGGAGGTTGATCCCCAGTCGCTCTACCCGGGGCTCGCTCCACGAGTTAGCCATCCCGTAGCGGCTTGTCGCCCTCCATCTCCGTGGCGTACATGACGAGGGAGTTCCGGACGCGCCGCGGTCTGTGGCCCAGGTTGGCATCGAACGTCACACTTCCACCCTTGTCGTGCAGATGGAGCGAGGAGAAGCGCTTGTACGGGATGTCGAGCCCTCCGGAGACTCCAAGGATGTCCGCGTAATGTACATCGAAGTGCGTGCGGCCCGCTTCACCGCGTCGCAACCTCGACTTCACCTTCTGCTCGGGGAACTTGCAAGGTGAGGGCGATGACGAGCGCGACGGCGATCAGACCAGACACCACCAGGAACGACGCCTGATAGTCTCCCGTCCGGTCGAAGAGCACGCCACTCACCCACGGGCCGAGGCCTCCCCCAAGCGCATCCAGCACGGTGATCGTCCCGAGGATCTTGCCCCCCGCCCTGAGTCCGAAACTGTCCATGGTGAGGAGCTGGAGCAGCGTGTAGAGCCCGCCCCAACCGAAACCGAACAGGACCACGAAGGGCCAGAACAGAGCCGGGTTCATCGAGCTGAGGCACAGGCTGCCCATCAGCATCACGGCCACGTTTCCGACGAAGACCATCTTCCGGTCAAGAATGTCTGCGAGATAGCCGAAGAGGAACTTGCCCACCAGGCCCGCGACGTACATGAGGCTCAGCCCAAAGGCGGCGGCGGCGGGGCTGAAGCCGAGACCTCGGAGGTGCAGTACAAGATGGCTTTGAACCCCGAGGATCGAATAGAACGTCGCCATCGCGCACAGCGAGATGGCCCAGAAGGTCTTTGTCCTGAGCGCTGCTCCATAGGTCATCCCGGACAGTGCGGTCGAAGGCGACGTGGCCATCGAGTCCGCCCCCAGCGGACGAAGTCCCATGTCCAGCGGCGAGTCCTTCACCAGAACGCCGATCACGACGAGCAAGCCCAGGGGGATCAGAGCCTCGATCAAGAAGGCGTTGCGCCAGCCCCACCGGGCGATGAGCTCGGCCCCCAGCGGCGGAAGGAGGACGCCGCCAAGACTGGTGCCGACAAGGGCGAGACCGATGGCCGTACCCCGCCTCTTCACGAACCACCGCGACACCAGGAGCACCGTCACCACGAGCCCGGCCAGAGACAGCACCGCGGCAATGATCACGTGGATGCCGTACAGCATCGGTAGTGAGGACACCTGGGAGTAGGCGCCGAAGCAGAGCGTCAGAAGCGCGGCGCCCGTCATGATCAGCCGCTTGATGCCGAAGCGGTCGGCCAGAGCGCCCGCAAAGGGCGCGAGCAGACCGCCGAGGGCGAACTGGATCAGGTCGCGAAACTTGAGGCCGCCGCGGCTCCAGCCGAACTCCTTGAGCAGCGACTCATCGAAGGCGGTGAGGCCGGAGATGGTCATGCCGTTGCTCACGAGGAGCGTCAGCGACGCGCACGCCACGATGGTCCATCCGTAGAAAAAGCCAGTGCGCTTCTCCGCAGTCAAGACGCTGACCTCCGCATGAACTCGCCGCCGGGCTTGCCCTGGGTGGCCCCGTCCGCGAAGACGACGCGACCCCGGAGCACCGTCGCCACCGGCCAGCCACGAAGAGCCATGCCCGCAAAGGGCGTGTGGTCCTGGGCGGAGTGGAGGCCGCTCACGCTGACCCTTCGCGTCTCATTCATGTCAACGATCGCGAGGTCGGCGTCGGAGCCCACGGCGATGGCCCCCTTTCGAGGGAACAGTCCGTAGCGCCGCGCCGGATTCGTGGATGCGAGTTCGGCGGCGCGGGCGAGGGAAAGGCCGCGCTTGTGGACGCCCTCGGAGATCAGCACGGGATAGATGAGCGACGTGCCACCAAAGCCAGGAAGCGCGCTCCAGGTATCCCCCTGCTTCATCTCCTCCATGCAGCAGGCGTGGTCCGACACGACGGTGTCGACTTCCCCGCTCATGACCGCCGCCCAAAGCGCTTCCTGATCGGAAGGAGTGCGGATAGGGGGATTCACCTTCCCGGTGAGTCCGCCCGCGGTGTCGTAGTTAAGACAGAGATGGTGGAGCGTCGTCTCGATCAGAATGTCGTGCTCGGGGTGACGCCTGCGAACCTCGACCGCAGCATCGATCGCCTGCCGGCTCGAAAGGTGGAGCAGGTTCACGGCACAGCCCGTGTCCGTCGCGAGGACGGCCGCTTCATGTATCGATAGCCGTTCACTGAGGGGCGGTCGTCCCTCGCTGTAGGCTTTGAGGCCGGTGAGACCCGCGGCCTTGGTCCGCAAGATGAAGGCGCGAATCAGCTCCGGGTTCTCGCAATGGAGCGACAGGGAGACGCGGGTGCCCGTCTGCCGCGCGGCCTCCGCGACGCGCACCATGATCTCGTAGAGATGGCCGAGGTCGTACTCGTCCGCCATCGTGTACTCCTTCCCCTTCGTGGAATCGGCCGAGAGGGTCAGGGCCTTGTAGAACATGTAGTACTTGAATGAGGTCACGCCCTGGGAGACGAGCCAGGGGATCTCATCGAGCTGGGCCGTGGTCATCGGCGCGATGTGATACCCGTAGTCGCACCAGAAACGACCCTCGGAGATCGACAGCACCTCAGGGAAGATTTCGCGGTAGGGGCCGGTCTTGTTCAGGTAGTGATGGCCCGTGCGGAAATAGCTGAGGATGGTGGTGACACCGCCCGAAATCGCAGACGCGGACTCGCTGAGGGCATCCTCGGCGTGTGGCCGGTAGATGCCCACATGGAAGTGGGAATCCACCGCGCCCGGAAACACATGCCGACCCCGGGCGTCCAGAACCTCGGCTCCCTCGCCCAGCGCGATTTCGGTGGCGAGGGCGGCGATACGGCCGCCCCTGATGCCGATATCGAGCGGCACCGGGCCGACCTGAGGTAGAACCGCCACGCCGCCCTTGATCAGTAGGTCGTAACCCATGGCCTCACTTCCTGTGTTTCTCGAGGGCCCATCCCACGCGGCCGCGCGACGTCTCGCCGCTCCACGTGAGGTGAACCGTGAACGAATAGATGTCGCTGCGGTAATAGCTTCTGGTGCGCTCGATGGGTTTCCCGCCGTCGGTGCGGACGATACGGTCGACCGACAGCAAAGGCGCGCCGATCCGCGTGCGGAGAAGCCGCGCGAGCCGCGCATCCGCCATCGCCGCCCTCACCACCTGGCTCGCGTCCTTCACGGGGATTCCGAGTTTCTGGGGCAGGACATTCAGGATGATTCCGTTCCAGTCCGCCTTTTTGATGCGCTTCCCGATGTCATGGGGCAGGTCGTTCTGGATGAAGCTGTAAGGCTCCTGGTGGTACAGCCGCAAGCGCGTGCCGCGGGTAATCGGCGCTCCCAACTCGAGGCCCAGGGCCGCCGCGTCGTCCGCCGTCGCCTTTACGGTCTCGATCCCGAGGAGCTGGACTTCGGTCGCCATTCCGAGAGAGATGACGTCGTCCAATGACCCTTCCATCTTCTGGGTGCCGGTGAACCGGCGCAGTTCGGCGACAAACGTTCCCCGCCCTGCTTCTCTCCGGATCAGGCCGTCCTTGTCGAGGCGCACGAGCGCCTGACGCACGGTGATCCGGCTCACGCCGTACTCCTCGACGAGGTCGACTTCGGTGGGAAGGCGCTGACCGGGCAGGTACTCGTTCGACAGGATCTTGGCGCGGAGGATGCTGCCAAGCTGGTAGTAGAGAGGAACTTCGTCACTGACGAAGCTGGGCGCGCGACGGCTGCGACGGGGCGGGAGTCTGGGCATCCTCGACTCTAGTGCCTACCGGCCCGTTCAGGGGGAGCGTCATGGTCGTGCTGATGCCCCTGCCCGTCGCCGTGGTCATGGGGCAGGCCGTGGGCGTGGGCGACTGCGTGAGCCACATCCTTCCCCTTCCCTCGCGAAGGGCCGGATTCGTGAACGTGCCCGTGGTGATGGTCCGGCTCGTCGAACGCGGTGGGGTGGTTGTGGCCGTTTGAAAGCACCCACTTGTACAGCTCGGGCTTGCGGGACAGGAGCCGGGCGGCCGCCCGCTCCTGATTCTCGGTCGGCGTCGTGTGCGCGTGGAAGTGGAAATGGTTGTAAAGCTCGCCGTCGGTACGACCAAAGGCCAGCGTCCCCTTCTCGCAAGCGAACGCCCCGTGGTTGATATAGGGCGGGCGCCAGAAGTAGCCGCCGGTCGGCAGATTGCCGAACTGCATCATCCAGGATGTGCCCCAGATGTGGTAGGCCTCTTCAGCGCAGTCGTGATAGCTGATGTTGTCCTGCCAGAAGCCCGCGTTCATCGTGTAGAGGAACGAGAACGCGTGGGTGCGCTCATCGAAATGAAGGATCTTGATGAGGCATCCGGGCTCGGTCGCGGGAAACAGGGTGGGCACCTGCCACGGCATGTCGTCGTACGAGTGCAGACTCACGAGGCCCGAGCGCTTCGCCGCCGTGGCATCGCGATCCGACTCGGCGATGTGGGGCTCCGAATGGTTGTACATCAGCAGCACCTGGCAGCCCCCGCGGGTCTCGATGGCGGGAATCGAAACACCCTTGGGCACGAACGTGTAGTAGCCGGGTCGGCAGACCTGATCGCCGAGCTTGAAGGTGCCGGCGAGGAGGAGGATCTCGAGTTCCGAGTTGCTGATCGAAGGAGGCTGCGAGTAGCCGCCGTCCCACTGGACGGTCATGGTGCAGGCCCCGGTGTCGGGGTCGATGCTCAGCATCTTGTAATGCATCCCGGAGCGGAAACCCGGGAGGGTCATCCGCTTGAAGGGGACGTCGCGGTCCACGAACGGTTCAATGTGTCGGCGCGGCATGGTGTTTCTCCTGAAATTCGAGGCTGTGCCTCTACCAGACGACCCGGATTTTTCCCTTGGGAAGAGGCGGAACCTCCTCTGGGGCCACCTTGCGACGGAGCCCGGCGTGGACGCTGTAGCCTCGAGTCTGAATTCGTTCGTAGAACGCCAGAATCCAGCGACGACGGCGCTGCTCGAGTGCTTCCATCTCACGAACGATTCCCCGGTAGCGCTTCTCTTGCTCGGCGATTTCGCGCGCCAGCCAGGCCGCCACCACCGGGTCACGACCCCGGGCATCCACGCCGGGGGCGTGTTTCGAGATGCGGGCGGGCGCCTTCTTGGTCTTCGTCTTCCGACTCTTTGTCTCAGCCATCTTCACCTCCCGGGTCACGCGACCCACGCCTCCAGTCCGTAGACGCGAACGGCATTTTCGAAAAGCAGTTTCCGTCGCGGCGTTTCCCGCAACTCGAGGGCCGCCACCTCCTGCACCGCGCGCTCGAAGTCCACGACGGGCCAGTCGGTGCCGAACAGGACCTTGTCCTGGCCGCGCGTGTTGATGAATCGCACGAAGGACGGGTCCCAGTATCTCGGGGAGTGCGCATCGGAGCCGATGAACACGTTCTTGTGCTTCCAGCAGACCGAGATCATCTCCTCGACCCACGGGTACCCGATGTGGATGGCCACGATCTTCAACTCGGGGAAGTCGATGGCGACGCGATCGATGGAAATAGGCCGCGCCACGGTGGGAAGGAACGGCTGGGCCGAGTGGCCCACCTGGATCTGGATGGGCACGCCCAACTCCGCGCACTTCGCATAGAAGGGATAGTACATGCGGTGATCCGGGGCCTTGCCGAACCAGTGCGGGTACAGGTGGGCGCCGACGAAACCGCGTTCGCGCACGGCTTCCTCGAGTCGCTTGAGCCCGGGAACGATCCGGCCGGGATTCACCCCGACGAGGCCGCGGAACCGTTTCGGATGGGCTTCGATCACTTCCGCGATTCGCGCCACCGGCTTTTCGAAGAAGATATCGGTGCCCTCGAATCCTCCCGTGGTCGCGACCAGGAGGCCTTGTCCGATGCCCGCGCGATCCATGCGACGGAGTTCCTCTTCGAGCGGGATGCCGTTCTTGGTGTCATCGAGGATGTTCACCGCCGCCCAGAAGGAATCGAGCTTCGGCGTGTAGGCAGCGGTTACGTCTCTGGTCCAAAGATTCACGACGATGTCGAGGACGTTCACAGCCACCTTCCGTTCAAGTGAAGAGCTATTGTCATAAGTTTAGGACATTTGGTCAAGTCTGGCCATCGTGAATTCAGAAACGCTTCGCCAGTTGTTATAGTTTTATGACAATTATGGATCTCCTTCAAGTCTTTCGTTCGGAGAGATGACATATGCCCGGTCCCCTCAATGGCGTCCGCGTCCTCGAGCTGACGAGCGTGGTTCTCGGCCCCTGGGCCTGCCAGATCCTTGGTGACCTTGGGGCCGAGATCGTAAAGGTGGAACCGCCCTCGGGGGACAGCAACCGCCAGCTCGGACCGGCCAGACATCCAGGGATGTCCGCGCTCTTCCTGACCTGCAATCGCAACAAGCGCAGCCTGGTCCTCGACCTGAAGCAGCCGGCCGGCCGCGACGCGCTGCTGAAGCTCGCGAAGGACGCCGACATCCTGGTCCACAACTATCGTCCGGCCGCCCTCGCCCGCCTGGGTCTCGACTACGAGGCGATACGACAGGTGAATCCCCGCATCGTCTATTGCGGAACCTACGGCTACTCTCGCCAGGGGCCCTATGCGGACCGGGCGGCCTACGACGACTCGATCCAGGCGGCCAGCGGCATCGCGATGCTGCAGCAGATGGTCGGCGGCGAGCCCCGTTATCTGCCGACCATCGTCGCGGACAAGACGACCGCCCTCACCGTCGTGAACGCGGTGCTCGCGGCCCTCTTCCATCGTGAGCGCACGGGCGAAGGCCAGGAAATCGAAGTGCCGATGTTCGAGAGCCTGGTGTCGTTCGTGATGGCCGAGCACCTGTACGGCCGCGTCTTCGATCCGGCCGAAGGGCCCATGGGCTATGGCCGGCTGCTCTCCCAGAACCGGCGGCCTTTCAAGACGAAAGACGGCTACCTCGCGGTACTTCCCTACCTGAACGACCACTGGAGCGCCTTCTGCAATGCCACGGGGCGCGACGACCTGCTCGCGGACGAGCGCTTCTCCACCCTGGGTTCGCGCCTCACCCACATCGACGAGGTGTATGGCGAGGTCGGCAAAACCCTGGCCACGCGCACCACCGCCGAGTGGCTGGAGACACTCGGCAGCACGCCGGTGCCGGTCATGATCGTGAACACGCTCGAAGATCTCATCACCGATCCGCACCTCGAGGCGACCGGTTTCTGGAGCTTCCACGATCATCCGACCGAAGGGCGGCTGCGCATGCCGGGCGTGCCCTATCGCTTTTCCGCGACGCCGGGGGGAACGAGGCGTCTGCCTCCCCGCCTCGGCGAGCACAGCCGCGAGATCCTGGGTGAGCTGGGTCTCACCGAAACGGAGATCGACGCCCTGGTGGCGGCGCGGGTCACGAAGGAGCCGGCCGAAGAGGGCATTTGACGGCAGCCCGGACGATAGGTAATGTCCTTAACTAATGGCACGAGCGGTTTCGGGTCGGGCCTCGGTCGAGGAATCGATCGTGATGGCGCTCTTCAACCTGAGCAACCAGCTGGGGAAGCTCGGGGAAGGACTGGCCGCGCAGGCGGGTCTCACGACGCAGCAGTGGCTGGGGCTGCTGAAGG
>CAZFQH010000184.1:0-7998 GCA_964520805.1 uncultured Acidobacteriota bacterium
CCGTCTTCGAAGGCACGGCCGGTACCGCCCCGCTCGCCTTCACCGTGGCCCTATCGCACGTGAGCGAAGTGCCCGTGACTGTGCGTTTTCAGACCGCTGACGGCTCGGCTACGGTTGGAAGTGACTTCGCGAGCGCCAGCGGATTGCTGACCATTGCTGCCTTGTCGACGTCGAATTAGTTCCAGAAGAACTTCACCCCGAGCTGGATCTCGCGGGGCGCACGCGTGCCGGTCAGCTTGCCGAAGTTGCCGGTGGAGGCGGTGCAGTCCGCGGCCGTCGTCACCACGGTGCAAACGTTTTGGATCGAGCCCGGATCGAACTGGGTGTGGTTCAAGGCGTTGATGAGATCGGCGCGGAACTGCAGGCGTGTCTTCTTCGAGGGATACCAGTTCTTCGAGAACGTGAAATCCCACTGATTCACGCCGGGCAGGCGGAAGATCGACCGGCCGGTGGTGCCGAACTGGCCATCCGCAGGAGGCGCGAACGCTCCCGGGTTGAACCAGTAAACGCCGCCCGCGGTGTTGGCGGGAAGGCTCGAAAACGGGTCGCCCACCTGATTGACGCGGATGCCTCGACGGCTGCCGTTGGTGGTGCCATTCACCACGCGGGAGATCGGGGGACCGGTCCAGAACTGGGTGATGCCGCTGACCTGCCAGCCGCCCAGGATCTGCTTGGCCGGGCCCTTTGAATCGCGGAAGAAGGGCAGCTCATAGACATAGTTCGCGGTGAAGACGTGGGTGCGGTCGGTGCGCGACAACGCGTACTCGGCGGCCAGGTTCCTCCGGTCCTGCGGAAGGTCGACGGCGTCGCGGTCGTTGGTGGCGTCGGTCTTCGCCCGACTGAATGTGTAGGCGATGCTCAGCAGGCCCTTGCGCCCGGCGTCATGACGGAAGCCCACCAGCAGGCCATGGTACCGCGACTTCGCGGTGGTCTGGCGGAAGTTGATGGTGGCAAAGCCCGGGTAGGGCCGCGCGGTGTTGATCACGCCTCCGCTCGCCACGACGTCCGCGGGCAGCACGGAGTTGATGTCCACGGGCTGGATCAGATTGTCGCCCGCCGAGCCCGCATAGCCGATATCGATCACGCCCTTCGAATACAGCTTCCGCTGGAGGCCGATGTTCCACTGCTGCGTCCGCGGGGTGATGAAGGGATCGCTCGAGGCGATCAGGCCTGAAGGCGCCACGGTCGTGGCCGAGGTGCCAGCACCGGGATTCGACAACTGGGCATTCAGGACCTGGGGGTTGGCCACGAACGGGGGGTTCACGAAGGCGTTTTGCAGGAAGATCCCGACCAGGGCCTGGTCGTAGTAGATGCCGTAGCCTCCGCGGAACACAGTTTCTCCCTTGCCGCCCTGGTCCCACGAGAAGCCGACGCGGGGCATGATGTTGTTTTTGTCGGTCGCGTAGATCCCGCGGCCGTGCGGCGAGTTCTTCGAGGCGACCACGATGCCGTTCGTGAAGTCGCCCGAGCCGACGAGCAGGGTGGTGGCCGCGGCGGTGGCGAAGCGCGGCGCGTTCGCCCGGTTGAAGAGGGCGGGACTGAAGTTCGTGAGTACGTCGTTCACGTCCTTGACCGGGGGCTGGAGGGAGTAACGCACGCCCAGGTCGACAGTGACGTTCGGCCGCACCTTCCACGAGTCCTGCAAGTAGAACTCGTAGCGGGCGAATCGGAACTGGCTGGCGATCTCGATGGTGGGTTCGGTGTAGCTGCAGGTCGACCCGCAGGCTCCGTCGCGATTGCCGGTGAGGAAGTTCTGGAAAGCGGTGCGCCCGCCGGCCGCGCCGAAGTTGAAGCTGCCCTGGGTGCCGCTGCCCGACAACTCGTCCTTCACCTCCCAGGCGAAGAGGAATCCGCCCTTCAGGCTGTGATTACCGCGGTGGTGGGACAGGTTGTTCGACAGGGTGTAGTTGCGGTACTTGTTGTCGAAGAGCTGGGGCGCGCCGATGCTGGACAGGCCGGTGATGGCCACGGTGGGCACGAGGGCCTCGCGGTTCTCCGGGTAGATCTCGGGGATGGTGAGGCCGTAGGCGGCGCGGGTGTTCTTGACGTTGCTGCCGTAGGTCGAGGAGATGGCGTTGCCCGAGAACTGGAAGGAGAACTCGTTCAGGGTCTGAGGATTGATGGTGGTGGTGATCTGGGCCACCGCCACCTGGCCGGGGACATCGGTCAGCGTGGTCGCGATGTCGGGAATGGCGGTGCCGAAGAACAAGCCGCCCGGTTCCGTGGTCTCGGAGAGGTCGTAGGTGTAGCGACCCATCAGCCGCCACTTGGAGTTCAGGTAGTAGTCGAGGCGGCCGACGTACTGGGTGGTGTTCTGTTTGTTGGCAGCGGTGGACTGGTACTGGCTGGTCCCGGTGTTGGGCGCGGGCCAGGCGGAGAGCAGACGGACCGCGTTCGCATCGCGTAGAGCGGGGGCCACATATTCCGCGTTGGTGGGATCGGAAAGCCAGCGCGGGTCGATGGTGTTGGCGGTCAGGGACGAGGGTGCCCGTTCGATCTTGCGGCGCTCGTAGGAGGCGAAGAAGAACAGCTTGTCCTCGCGGATGGGGCCGCCCAGGGTGGCGCCGAAGTTGTGATAGTCGAGATTAGGGGGCGCGCCGGAGATGGCGGGGTTGGTGCTCTGCTTGCGGAAGAACGAGTTCGCGTTCAGGGAGTCGTTCCGATAGAACTCATAGACCGAACCGCGGAAGGCGTTACTGCCCGACTTCGTCACCACGTTCACGATGCCCCCGCCGCTGCGCGGCCACTCCGCAGCGTAGCTTGAGGTAATGATCTTGAACTCCTCGATGGATTCGAGGGTGGGAGTGTTGAGCAGCGTGATGTTCGAGCCCACGTCAACGTTGGAGGCGCCGTCCACAAACCAGTTGATGGCGTTGCGCCGCGCGCCGTTGATGGAGAGACTCACGGTGGAGGTAAGACCCAGTCCGACCTCGTCGCTGAGCGAGCTGCTGACGCCGGGCACCAGGGTGGCGAGCTGGACGAAGTTGCGGTTGTTGAGCGGTAGTTCCTGGACCTGGGTCGAGCCCATCAGGTTCTGCACCGAGGGGCTGGGCTGGATGAGCTGGGAGGAGGCGGTGACTTCCACCGCCTCGGTGATGCCCTGCACGCCGAGGACCGCGCCGACCTCGAGCCGGTCGTTCACGTGCAGGCTGATGTTCTTCGCCACGGAGGTCTTGAATCCGGCCATCGAGAAGGTGATCTCGTACTCGCCGTTTGTCAGGTAGGGAAGGATGTAACGGCCCGTCCTCGAGGTCACCGCCTCCGTGGAAACGCCCTTGCCGGTGTTTCGCGCGGTTACCGCGACCCCGGGCAGAGGTGCCCCGGTCTGGTCCGTCACGGTTCCGGCGATGGTGGCCGTGATTTCCTGGGCGGAGGCCGGGAAGGAGAAAAAGGAGAAAACGAGTGCCATGCCACAAACAGACAGGGCGCGAAGGTGTCGGCGCATAAGACCTCCCGGGATCTGTGGGGTCGTCATGACCCCATTCGGAGGAATCTTAGGCCCGCTTTCGGGGGCGGTCAACGACGCGGGTGCCGTATCGTCATCGTCCTGTTCCCCCGCCGACCCCCGCGAGCGCTCTCGCGAATCTCTCCCTGTCTTCGAGCTTTATGGCCCGATCGATCCTGGATCCCGCCTTCCGGCAGAGAGTCCCGTTCCTGCTCATGGCGCGAGTCGCGGGAGTTCTCGAAAGCAGACGCCCTCCCCCGCAAGGCGCGATTCGAAACTACACTTCGTCTGACGGCGATGACGCCGGAAGAGGAATCCATGGGAACGATCGAGTTCACGCTCAACGGCCGGTCGGTGAGGGTCGAGCCTCGCGATGGCGAGTCCCTTCTGGAGACGCTGCGCGAACGCTGCGGCGTCCGATCGACCAAGGACGGCTGTTCGCCCCAGGGCCAGTGCGGGTGCTGCCTTGCCATCGTGGGCGGACGCGCGGTGACCACGTGCGCCATGCCGGCCGCCAAGGCCGCGGGCCAGAACATCCTGACCCTCGAGGGCTTGAGCGACGTCGAGCGCAAGCAGATGACCGACGCGTTCGTCGCCGCCGCGGGACTTCAGTGCGGTTTCTGCATCCCCGGCATCATGGTCCGGACGAAGCACCTCCTCGACAAGTCGCAAGACCCCACGCGCGACGAGATTTCGAAGGCTATCGATGTTCATCTATGCCGGTGCACCGGCTACGTGAAGATCATCGACGCCGTGCAACTGCTGGCTCGGGCGCGACGAGGAGAGTCCGTGCCGATGCCGCAGTATGACGGCGGCGTCGGGGAGCGGGTGGCGCGATATCGGGGCGCCGACCTGGCTCTTGGGGCCCGTCCCTATGTAGCCGACCTTTGCCGCGGAGGCATGCTGTTCGGTGCGCTCACGCTGTCGGCTCATCCGCGCGCGAAGGTTCTCCGCATCGACACCACACGCGCCGCCGCCCATCCCGGTGTCGTCGCCGTAGCCACGCACCGCGATGTGCCCGGAGACCGCTGGTACGGGCTCATTAAGGCGGACTGGCCGGGTTTCGTCGCGGAAGGAGAAGAGGTGCGCTACGTGGGCGATGTGGTCGCGGCGGTCGCGGCGATCGATGCGCATACGGCCCGGGTCGCGGCCGATCTGGTCGAGGTCGAGTATGAGGTCCTGCCCGCGGTGACGTCGCCCGAGGCGGCGCTCGCCCCGGGAGCGCCCCAGGTGAATCCCGCTTATCCAAACGTCCTGTCGCACACGAAGATCCGCCGCGGCGACGTCGAAGCCGCGCTGGCCACGAGTGCCCACGTCGTCACCGGCACGTGGTCGACGCAGCGGATCGAGCACCTCTTTCTCGAACCCGAAAGCGCCCTCGTCGAGCCCGGCGAACGTCCGGGCACGTTCAAGCTCTATTCGCAGGGCCAGGGCGTCTTTGACGATCGTCGGCAGTGCGCTTCGTTCCTCGGCATCCCCGAGGAGGATCTCGCGGTCGAACTGGTGCCCAACGGCGGTGCTTTCGGCGGCAAGGAAGACATGTCGGTCCAGTCCCAGACCGCGCTGCTGTCGAAGATGACGGGGCGTCCGGTGTTGACGACGCTGACCCGCGAGCAATCGGTTCGCGTTCACCCGAAGCGTCACCCCATCACGATGGAGTACACGGTCGGCTGTGACGCCCTTGGCCGTCTCACTGCGGTCAAGGCGGACATGGTCGGCGACACCGGCGCCTACGCTTCCGTCGGCGCCAAAGTGCTCGAGCGCGCAGCCGGCCACGCCTGCGGCCCGTACCGCGTTCTCAACGTCCATATCGATGCCATCGCCGCGGTCACGAACAATCCGCCCTGCGGGGCCATGCGCGGCTTCGGCGCCAACCAGGCGGCCTTTGCGATCGAAGGCTGCATGGACCTGCTCGCCGCGAAGGTCGGCATCGATGGCTGGGAGATGCGGTGGCGAAACGCGGTCGACATCGGCGACACGTTCGCTTCGGGTCAGGTATTCGAGAAGTCGATTGGCATCAAGAAGACACTGCTGGCGGTGAAGGACGCCTACTACGCGGCGCGGAAGGACGGCCGCGCGGTGGGCATCGGCTGCGGTCTCAAGAACAGCGGCATCGGTAACGGTGCGGTCGAGTGGGGCAAGGCCCGGCTGGTCGTCGAGGCCGACGGCACCATCTCGCTCTACAACGGCTATACCGAGATGGGTCAAGGACTCCTCACCGTACTGACGCAGTTCGCGGCCGAGGTCACCGGTCTGTCGCCCTCGGTGTTCCGGCCAAAGGTCGACTCGACGTTTGCGCTCGGGTGCGGCCAGACCACGGGGTCACGCGCGACACTGTTCGGCGGGAACGCGGTAACGAGCGCCGCCACTCATCTCAAGAAAGCACTCGACTCCGGACGCACTCTCTCGCAGATGTCGGGCGAGGTATTCGCGGCCGACGTGAAGGTGGACGACACCACGGCGCCTGGAGCCGATGTGGCGAAGGTGAAGACGCACACGTCGTTCGGCTTCGCGACCCAGGTCTGCATCCTCGACGCTGAGGGTCGAGTGGACCGCTTCATTGCCGCGCACGACGTTGGCCGCGCGGTCAATCCCGCGCTCTGCGAGGGACAGATCGAAGGCGCCATCCACATGGGTCTTGGATATGCCCTGACCGAGGAACTGCCGTGCGAGGGCGGGTGGCCGGTGACCGACAAGCTGCGCCAGCTCGGCGTCCTGCGCGCGCGCGACATGCCCAGGGTCGAGGTGATCATGGTCGAGGATCCCGAGCCCGAAGGTCCGTTTGGAGCCAAGGGCGTGGGGGAAATCGGCCTCGTGCCGACCGCGGGCGCGGTGGCGGGCGCGCTCGCAGCATTCGATGGGGTGCGGCGTTATGTCCTGCCCATGAAGGATTCGCCCGCGTCCCGGGCCATGAGCGTGGGCCGGATCAAGGCGATCGCGCGTTGAGCGACAAGCCTCTCGTCAACGCCCACACCCACATCTACAGCGGCCTCGCGCCGCTCGGGATGCCGATGCCGAAGAGGACGCCCGCGAACTTCGTCGGGATCCTTGAGCAGGTCTGGTGGCGGCTTGATCGCGCGCTTGATGCGAAGTCGATCGCGGCGAGCGCCGAGTTGTACATCGCCGAGGCGACCGCGCTGGGAACGGCCGGCCTCATCGATCATCACGAGTCGCCCAATTTCATCGAAGGCTCGCTCGATATCCTGGCCGAGGCCTGCGAGCGCTTCTCGATGCCGGCGATCCTTTGCTATGGAGCGACCGAGCGGAATGGCGGCTCCAGTGAAGCCCGGCGTGGCCTCGCTGAATCTGCCCGCTTTGCGCGGACGAATCGAAGCCGCCTGGTTCGAGCCGCCATCGGCCTGCATGCGTCGTTCACGGTTTCCGATGACACGATTCGCGAAGCCGCGGGGCTGGCCCGGGATTTCGACACCGTGCTCCACGTCCACGTCGCCGAGGACCATGCCGATGTCGCTGATGCGCGCGACCGCGGATACAAGGGCGTGATCGATCGCCTCACAAAGCTCGATGCGATGGTGCCGGGCTCGATCTTTGCCCACGGCGTTCATCTCACGGAGGCCGAGGTACGCGCCTGCGAAGAGGCTTCGATCTGGCTGGTCCAGAACCCGCGGTCGAACCGCGGCAATCGCGTGGGGTATCCCACCGCACTCCAAGCTTCGGGTCGCGTGGCCCTCGGCACCGACGGCTACCTCTCCGCGATGGCGGATGAGATCACGGCTCTTCTCGAGGCGGCGGCGCCCCACGACGACGATCCGGGCCGGGTCCAGGCCCGACCCGGAGCCGGCGCGATGCTTCTGATGGAACGCTTCGGCGAGGCGGTGATGCCTCCCGACGCGCCGGCTCGAGAGCGCGCGGCGGCGGCTCTCGATGACATCCGCGACCGCGCCCAGATTGATGCAAATGAACTGTGGGAGCGCATGATCGCGCTTTAGACTGCGACCGCAATGAGCCGCCCTGCCCTGGAAACCGTGATCGTCGATCGCGCGGTGCGCGACCGCACCGTGGCCCTCTTCCGCGAGCGCCGCATTGTGTTGCCGACGCTCACGCAGCTCGCCCGACCGGACACGATTCCCGCGGAGATTGTCCGCTCCCTCACTTCCATCGACCCGGATGCGGCGGCTCCCCTCAACCTGTTCCGCGTCCACTGGCACAACGGTTCCGATCGACGTTCGCGCGTGGAGATTCCCGACCACGTGGTCCTTCCGGGCGCCCTCACCGGCGTGGAGAGCCCGATCATCGTGGCCTTCGGCAATCGCTTCCCCATGATCCGCGCACACAAGGTCCTCGCCGCCTACGGGTGCCTCGTCCCGCGGCTGATGACCGGCCAGTTCGATCCCACGCGCCATCGCGCGGTGTGGCCCTCCACCGGCAACTACTGCCGTGGAGGGGTCGCGATCTCGCGGATTCTCGGCTGCCGAGGGGTTGCCGTCCTGCCCGAAGGGATGAGCGAGGAGAGATTCCAGTGGCTCGAGAACTGGGTGGTGGATCAAGGCGACATCATCCGTACCATCGGCACCGAGAGCAACGTCAAGGAG
>CAZFQH010000185.1:0-1739 GCA_964520805.1 uncultured Acidobacteriota bacterium
GCGATGACGTTCTTGCGCAGGGCCTTGACGCTTTCGCGCGCGATGATGCGCGAGCCAATAGCGGCCTGGATGGCCACGTCGAACATCTGACGCGGGATCAGGCTCCGCATTTTGGTGACGAGCGTCTTGCCCCGCTGATACGACGTGTCCTTGTGGCAGATGATCGAAAGCGCATCGACCGGCTCTTCGTTCACGAGCACGTCGAGTTTCACCAGCGGCGACACCCACCAGCCGGTGATCTGGTAGTCGAGTGACGCGTAGCCCTTCGACGCTGACTTCAGCCGGTCGTAGAAGTCGAGCAGGACCTCGGCCATGGGCAGCTCGTACGTGATCATCACGCGAGTGGGCGTGATGTAACCCATGTTCTTCTGGATGCCGCGCTTGTCCTGGCAAAGCTGAAGGATCGCGCCCACGTAATCGGGAGCGGTGAGGATGGTCGCGGTGATCACCGGCTCTTCGATGGCTTCGATCGAACCGGGATCGGGCAGTCGCGCGGGCGAATCGACGTCGATGATGTCGCCGTTCGTCTTCATGACCCGGTACTTGACTGAAGGTGCGGTGACGATGAGTTCCAGGCCGAATTCGCGTTCGAGACGCTCTTCGACGATCTCCATATGGAGGAGACCGAGGAAGCCGCAACGGAAGCCGAAACCGAGGGCGGCCGAGGTTTCGGGCTCGTAGTTGAACGAAGCGTCGTTGAGGCGGAGTTTCTCCATGGCCTCGCGCAGCTCGCCGTACTTGTTCGACTCGATGGGATAGAGGCCCGCGAACACCATGGGCTTCACTTCCTTGAAACCGGGCAGCGGCTCGGGTGCCGGGTTCCGGTCGTCGGTCATCGTGTCGCCGATCTTCGTGTCGGAGAGACGTTTCACGCCCGCCACCACGAACCCGACTTCGCCCGCGGAGAGCGATTCCACGGGCATGGGCTTGGGCGTAAAGACGCCGAGGCCTTCGACCTCGTGGCTGCCCTCAGAGGCCATGAGGCGGATCTTCATGCCCGGCTTGATCACGCCATCGACCACGTGGACGAGGATGACCACGCCGCGATACTGGTCGAACCAGGAGTCGAAGATCAGGCAACGCAGAGGGCCATCGGGATTGCCCTTGGGTGCGGGCACTCGATGAACGATGGCTTCGAGGATCTCGGAGATGCCGATGCCCTGCTTGGCCGAGGCGAGGATCGCCCCCGAGGCGTCGATTCCGATAACGCTCTCGATCTGTTCCTTGGCGCGCTCCGGCTCGGCGGAAGGCAGATCGACTTTGTTGATCACGGGGATGATCTCGAGATGGTTCTCGACGGCCAGATGAGCATTCGCGAGGGTCTGGGCCTCGACCCCCTGGCTCGCATCCACCACCAGCAATGCGCCCTGGCAGGCCGCCAGCGACCGGCTGACTTCGTAGCTGAAATCAACGTGACCCGGGGTGTCGATCAGGTTGAAGACATAGTCTTTCCCGTCTTTGGCCTTGTAGTTGAGCCGCACCGAATGTTGCTTGATGGTGATGCCGCGTTCCTTCTCGAGGTCCATCGCGTCGAGGAACTGCGCGCTCATTTCGCGCGCGGTGAGAGCGCCGGTCGCCTCCATGAGGCGGTCGGAGAGCGTGGTTTTCCCGTGATCGATGTGCGCGATGATCGAAAAGTTGCGGATCTGTGAAAGTTCGGTCACGTCTACCTGAAGGAAGAAAAGAGGAAGTCGATACGGACGAGAAAGGCGTTCAGCGGGCGCTATGCATCGCCACAG
>CAZFQH010000185.1:1749-7965 GCA_964520805.1 uncultured Acidobacteriota bacterium
AGTTCCGCCGCCACAAAAGACGCTCGGTCGAAGATTTCGCCGAAGGTCCGGGCGCGGGCCGACGCCATTATCCGCGGAATCAGCAGATCGGCGCTACGCGCGAGGCCCCCGCCGATCACGATTCGTTCCAGGTCGAGGATCTGGAGGGCCATGGCGCAGGCCCGGCCGAGGGCGGAACCCGCGCGGTCGATGAGGTTCAATGCGAAGGCGTCGCCCGCCCGAGCGGCTTCGAAAATCGCGGCGGCGTCGAGGGGATTCGCCTTCTCAAGCGAGCTGTGGACCCCGGAACCGATGGCCGCGCGCGCCCGACCGACCAGATAGTAAGCACCGCATTCGGTTTCGAGGCAGCCGTGTTTGCCGCAGGCGCAGGCATCCCCCTGGGGCTCGACCGGAACATGGCCGATCTCGCCCGCGAACCCGGAAGCGCCTTCGTAGGGCTGCCCGTTCAGAACCAGGCCGCCGCCCACCCCCGTGCCGGCGGTGATCAGGAGGACATGGGACAGGCCGCGCGCCGCCCCATAGCGGACTTCCGCGAAGGCCGCGGCGGTCGCGTCGTTCATCACGCTCGTGGGCATGCCCAGCGCGATCTCGAAACGCGGTCTGGCGTCGACGTGGCGCAGAGAGGGAAGATGCGGAGAGGCGGTCAAACGGCCGGTCGACTTGTCGACGAGACCCGCCACCGCGACCCCCGAAGCCTTCGCTTCGAGCGGCGGATCCAGTTCAAGGCGGAGGTTTGCAAGCTGCACGCACAACGCCTCGATCGATTCGTGCCGCACCGGGGTTTCGCCCCGGGCCACAACCTCGAGATCACGCAAGGCCACCGCCTTGATGAACGTACCGCCGATATCGAAGCCGAGTGTGAGCATGAGTTTTGGGAGTCCAGAGCCCCGAGGGGTGAGGCGGGAGGCTTGGATCCTACCAACCCTCAACCCACCGCCGGTCAGGGGCTTGGAGCAGACGCGGGACGCCCGCGTTCACCTGCTTCAGCAGCGAGACTCCGTCGCCCTCCTCAATACTCTGATTCGGCTATGACGGCCTCCGGAAGACGCACAGCACCGACTTTCCAACCGCATGGAACAAGAGCCGGTCGATATGCCGCGAGATCGGCACCAGGCCCCGGTCCCACAAAGCGATCTGGCCTGCGGTGGGCATGGCGCTCTTCAACAGAAGGCGATTTCCGAGCGAAGCCAGAAGACCGGCAGCATCGAGATACCGGTTGAGCACAAGCTCCAGCCCGGGCGGGTTGAGTGCTTGCAGCGCGCCCCTCGTGTATCGACGAAAGTGGCCGATGGCTTCATCGAACGGGGTGTAGAGCCACGGGTGGGCCGGGGAAAGAATGATCAGGTGGCCGCCGGGAGCGAGCACTCTCGCCGCTCGTTTCAGCTCTGCGCGATCGTCCTTCAGGTGTTCGAGGACATCCATGTACAAAATGGAATCGAACCTTTCTTCCGCTCCTATCGCCTCGATCGAACCGTTCACCGCCCGGCACACGGGAGGCAGTCCACCGCTTTTGATTTCCGTCTCGAGACGACGGAAAAGCTCGGGGTCCGGCTCCAGACAGGTCCAGCGGCGGACGTCGCCCTGGCAAAGGAGCCGAGTGGTTCCGCCCTGTCCGGCCCCAACCTCGAGCACCGCGCCCCGAAGCCGTGGTCCGATGCAGGAACGTACATAGGCTTTCCAGTTCACGGCCGCCGCGAATAACTCGAGCTCCGTGCCCACGTAGTTCGGGTCGACCGGCGGTGTCGGGCGCGACCCGGGGGCGGAAGTCTGCATGGAAGAGGTGGCGTGGATGCTACCCGGTCCATCAAGGGCCTGAATGGACGTGGGAGCGATAATCAGAGGCGAACAATGACAACACTCCTCGAACTCAAGCAACAGGGCCTCACCGGCGGCGAATCCGTCAAGGACGAAATGCGCCGCAATCTGCTCGCGAAGCTTCGCGATCGGGAGCCCCTCTTTCCCGGAATCGTCGGCTACGACGAGAGCGTGATCCCCGAAGTGGTGAACGCGGTGCTCTCCAAGCACCACATGATCCTGCTCGGTCTGCGCGGCCAGGCGAAGACGCGTCTGATTCGCCAGCTGGTCTCCCTTCTCGACGAGCGGGTTCCGGTCGTGAAAGGCTGCGAGATCCGCTGCGACCCCTTCGCCCCTCTGTGCAGTTCCTGCCGCGACAAAGTCGCGACCCAAGGCGATGGAATGGAGGTCGAGTGGCTTCATCGGGACGAGCGCTACGTTGAGAAGCTCGCGACCCCTGATGTCACGATCGCCGACATGCTGGGCGACCTCGACCCCATCAAAGCGGCCAAGAGCGGTCACATCCTGTCCAGCGAGGGAGCCATCCACTACGGCCTGCTGCCCCGTTCGAACCGCGGCATTTTCGCGATCAACGAGCTCCCGGATCTGGCCCCCCGCATCCAGGTGGGCCTCTTCAACATCCTCCAGGAAGGCGACATCCAGATCAAGGGGTTTCCGGTCCGCCTGCGACTCGACGTGGCCATGGTCTTCACCGCGAACCCCGAGGACTACACCGCGCGCGGCAAGATCGTGACCCCGCTCAAGGACCGCATCGGCAGCGAGATCCGTACCCACTACCCGGAGACGATCGAGCTCTCGGCCCTCATCACCGCCAGTGAAGCGTTCTCAAAGCGAAGTTCGCCGGTATTCGTCCCCGAGTTCGTCCGCCACACGGTGGAAGCGGTGGCGTTCGCGGCCCGGCGCGACCGCCGCGTCGACAAGAAGAGCGGCGTCTCCCAGCGGCTTGCGATCAGCGTGCTCGAGAACGCCATCTCGTCGGCCGAACGCCGCGCTCTGGCCTATGCCGAAGGCGAGATCGTGCCGCGCATCGCCGACGTGTACGTGGCTCTGCCCGCGGTCACCGGAAAAATCGAGCTCGAATACGAGGGCGAGATGGCCGGAGGAGCGGCAGTCGGCCGCGACCTCGTGCGGGAAGGACTGAAGGAGGTCTTCGCCCGGGAGTTCGGCGGAACCAATCTGCGCGCTTTGGTGGACTTCTTCGAACAGGGCGGAGAGATCGGGGTTTCTGATGACCGCAGTGCGGGGGAACTGCTCGCGACCCTCTCGCGAGTGCCGGGATTGCTCGCCCACGCCGAACGTCTGATCCCCGAGCGCAGCGACGCGCCCACTCGGGCGGCGGCCGCCGAGTTCATCCTGGAGGGGCTGTTCGCGCAGAAGAAGATCGGTCGTTCGGACGAGGGGACCTACATCGCGGTCGAGCGCAAGACCGAGGAAGGCGGACCCGATCTCGAACGGCTCGAGCGACTCGCCCGCCTGAAACGACAGGTCAACTGAGTGCCGCGCTTCACCTACCATAAACATCGAGCCAATCTCTGGGAGGACCTCGATCTCTCCGAACTGGTAAACGCCATGTCCGAGTTCCTGCTCGGCAGTGGTTTTGGTGAGCCCGCGGACGGAAACAACCAGAGTTCGCAGCAGGATCTGAAGGACGCGATCGTCAACGCGCTGATGACGAGCGAACTCCTTCCGGACGAAGACTTGCAAAAGCTCTTCGGAAGCGAGGAGGCGCTCAACGAGTTCCTCGAACAAGTCATCGAGCGGCTGATGAATGAAGGTTTCATCCAGGCCTCGCAAAAGGGTACAGGGTCGATGGAGGACACCGACGGGCAGGGTGAGGCCGGAGGTTCGGGCGCCCCCGTGAGGTTTGAACTCTCGGAGAAGGGCACGGATTTCCTCGGCTATCGCGCGCTACGCGAACTCATGGGCGCCTTCGGGCGGTCTTCGTTCGGATCGCATGACACCCAGGACCTGTCGACCGGAGTCGACGCGAGCGGCCCCTCCAAGCCCTACGAGTTCGGCGACACCCTCAATCTCGACGTCAGCGAGACATTACTCAACACCATCAGGCGCACGAAGTCGCTGGACGTGCGGGAAGGCGAAGGGCTCGATGTGGGCTACGAGGATCTGGTGGTCCGCCAGACCGAGTACCGCTCGTCCTGCGCCACCGTGGTGATGCTCGACTGCTCGCATTCGATGATCCTCTATGGGGAAGACCGCTTCACCCCGGCCAAGAAGGTCGCCCTCGCCCTCTCCCACCTGCTCCGCACCCAGTATCCGGGCGATTCCCTTCGCGTGGTTCTCTTCCACGATTCGGCCGAAGAGATCCCCCTGTCGATGCTGGGCCGGGTGAAGGTGGGCCCGCACTACACGAACACGCGTGAAGGACTACGCGTGGCCCAGCGAATCCTCGCCCGCGAACGCAAGGACATGAAGCAGATCGTGATGGTCACCGACGGCAAGCCCACCGCCATCACCCTCGACGACGGGCGAATCTATCGAAATCCCTTCGGCCTCGATCCCAAAGTCATCGGCCTGACCCTCAAGGAAGTGATCAACTGCCGCCGCCAGAACATCATGATCAACACGTTCATGCTGGCCCGCGACTATGAACTTGTGGCCTTCGTGGCGAAGGTGTCGGAACTGACGCGCGGGAAGGCGTACTTCACGAGTCCTTACGACCTGGGCGAAGCCGTGCTCATGGACTTCCTTCGTAAGAAGCGCACCGTCGGTCACTGACTTCCAGAGCAGCACGCGGCTTTGGGAACCTCACTCCTCAAGGACGCCGCCGCGTTCGTCGTCGCTTGTCTGATCGGCGCCGGAGTTGCCCAGTACCACTTCCAGGCTCAGTTCGACCCTCATATCGTCTGGGACGGATTCAATCTCCCCGGCTTCGACGCGCATGTCTACGTGGCCATGGCCGAGGAGCCTCGAGTTTTCACGGTGGCTCCATGGGGCTATCGAATCCTGCTGCCGGGGCTGATCGGCGCATCGCTCCCTCCTCGGTGGATCGTACCGGGCTTCGAGGGGGCCGCCCAGGCCTCGTTGATCGCCGCCAGCGGACTTCTGTTCCTTTACCTGACAGTCCTAGGCGCCACGCACCGGGCCTCGCTTCTGGCGGTGCTGACGGTGATGATGACCCCACCGGTTCGCGCGGTGTTCGAGAATCCGTTCCTGGTTGAACCCTTCGCCCTGGCTCTGCTTCTGCTGTCACTCATTTGCATTCAGATCGGCGCCGGTCCCTGGGTCATAGCCCTGACCCTGTTGCTGCTATCGCTTTCCAAGGAGGTCTGGCTGTTCGTCCTTCCCCTGATCTTTGTACGCGCCCTGACTCAGGGGGCCAAGGCCGCAGCTTTACGCACGGTGCAGGTCGCCGCCCCCGCGGCCTTGCTGGCGCTTCTGTTGCGCTGGACCTGGGCCCCTCAGAATGCGCCTCTTGGCGGGAGCCCGGACTACGTGGGTGCTCTCGGGGCCATTGCCTCCAGCCTCCCGAGTGTCGCCGGGCACTTCCTTCTGGGCGGTCTCAGCCTGGTGGCGGTTTTGGCGCTGTCCCGGCCATCCGCCCGTGAGTATCTGAAAAATCACGCTCTCACCCTTCTGGCGCTTCTCGCGTTGCCGCTCGGTGCCGGGGCTTACACCGGCGAAGGGGCGGCCCCCACATTTTTCGCCGCCGACGTGCCCCGTCTGCTGATCTATGCGCTGCCGTTCGCGGCCGCCCTCGCCGTCCATCTGGACCCGGGACACGGCCGGCCGAGGGCTCTGGCCTTAGCGCCCGCCTTCGAACCAGCCGCGTTCGTCATCCTGCTCCTCGGGTTGGCCGCCCCCCTCGGGCTGGATCGATATTCGCGGATCGATTTGTCCACCTCACGCGACGGCCCGTACGTCCTCGGCTTCGCGCGCGAAACCCTGAAGACCGCGCGACGGCTCGAACGGGGCGAGACCGTGGTTTTTGATCCTGAAGAGAGAAAGTTCGCGTGGGGTGTCTCGCCCGCCCAGGAACTGGCGAGGCTCCGTTTCTTCCTTCGCGAGGGCTTCGGCCCGCTCGCCCACTACGGCATTCACGACATTCGGATGCGAGACACAAACGCCGTGCTGGTCGTCCCACTTCTGGCGCCGCGCCCCACCAGACTGACCCTGACTCTCGACGCCCGGGAATCCGCCTGGATCAAGTTAGAGGCGAATGGGCAAGCCGTGGGCGAAGCTCTCATCGGGCCCCAGGCTGTCCGTGCGTCCTTCGAGATACCGGCCCTAAGCCTCTTCCGCGGCGACAACCCCATCTCCCTCGTGTGCGACAAGGCGAAGACAGCGCTTCCGCGAATTCTCCGACTGGAGCTCTCCCAGGCCTCGGGGTCCTGAGGCTTCGGCGGATGTCTTTCGGTCCACCTGGATGTCGCGGATGATCGT